>JABDJG010000164.1 GCA_013002595.1 Hyphomicrobiales bacterium
AGCGTGCGGCTTGAAGCCAAATTCTGGAATGTCCTGGAAGAGCTTTCAGCGGCCCAGAACATGCCGATGTCCAAATTCTTGTCACTGCTCTACGAAGAGGCCCAGGAAGTCAACGGAGAGGTGTCCAACTTTGCATCTCTTTTAAGGTGTTGCTGCCTGAATTTCCTGGATCCCGATTTCGATCACGAGCAACTGGCACAAGAGGCGCAGGAAACGACAGCTGCCGCGTAGCTCAAGATCGCTGGTATCATTCCACCAATGACGATCGTGAACTGACGGCAACCGGTTATGAGGACGGCTATAACCGGCAACGCGCAATGCGCTGAGAGACGATGCGCACGGTTCCGTCCGGCGAACAGACAAGTTGCGACTGTAGTACGTGGATAATACCCGCGCCTGCGCGCCCGTGTTTACAATCCTTGTCCAGAAGATGTGAACGACAGGGAGGGAATGGCGATATGGCCAAGGCCATTCATATGATGGTGCGGGTTCTTGATGAGGATAAGTCCGTCGATTTTTACCAAAAGATGTTCGGGCTCGGCGTTGAGGACCGGTTCGAGTTTGACGGCTTCACGCTGGTCTATCTGAAGAACCCGGAGAACGATTTCGAAATCGAATTGACGATCAATCATGATCAGCAGGACGCCTACACACATGGTACCGGATATGGTCATGTGGCGGTCTCGGTGGACGATGTCGATGCCGAGCATGCCCGGGCCAGCGAGCTTGGTGTGGAGCCGACACAGGTCAAGGAATTTCATCGCGATGGTGCGTTGATGGCCAAGTTCTTTTTCGTTCAGGACCCGGACGGCTACAAGATCGAGGTTCTGCAGCGGCACGGCCGTTATACCTGAACTGCCGTCAACAATGATGGCAGACAGGGGCTTTATTTCTAAGGAGGAAACAAGAAATGCGAGTGTTGGATAAACAGATGAAGGTGTCGCGCCGGGGGTTGCTTGGCGCAAGCGGTGCATCGCTGGTGGCGATGACGGTGATGCCGACGGGCATGATCATTGGTGCCGACAGCGCCTGGGCCGCGATGGCCAAGAACATCAAGCCGGAGACCTTTGCAACGCTGGTGCAGATGGCGCGTGATATCTATCCGCACGACAGGGTGGCGGACAAGTATTACGCGATGGTCGTCGAAGGCCTCGATGGCGGCGCCGGCAAGTCCGAAGCCGAAAAGTCCCTGCTCGAGGATGGCGTGGCCGAGCTGAACAAGGCCGCATCGGGATCCTATATGCAGGTCGGCTGGGAAAAGGATCGGGTGGCGCTCTTGCAAGCGGTTGAGTCTTCAGGGTTTTTTCAGAAAGTCCGTGGCAGCCTGGTGACCGGCATCTACAACAACAAGGACCTGTGGCCGCTGTTTGGCTACGAGGGTGAAAGCGCCTCGGAGGGCGGTTACATCGATCGTGGTTTCGACGACATCGACTGGCTTGATGCGGTTTAGAGCGCCATGAGCAAAAGTGTAAGCGGTTTTGCGCCCGCATGGCGCTCCAACATTATAATCCGATCAGGTTTCATGACTTTTGGTTGGTACAACCAAAAGTCATCCTGATCTTAGGGAGAACAGAACAATGGCAGGTAAATTTGATCTCAACGACGACAGTGTGGTTGTCGTTATCGGTTCGGGCGCAGGCGGTGGAACTTTGGGCAGCCAGCTCGCCATCAAGGGCGTGAAAACGGTCATCCTGGAGGCGGGCGGCCGGCATGAAATTGAAGACTTCCAGAACGATGAATGGGGCAGCTTTGGCCAGATTTCCTGGCTCGACAAGCGCACCACATCGGGTAACTGGCGGGTGGCAACCGATTTTGCCGGATTGCCGGCATGGATCGTGAAGGCGGTCGGTGGCTCCACGGTTCACTGGGCCGGCGCTTCTTTGCGCTTCCAGGAGCATGAATGGAAAGCCCGCACGACCTATGGCGAGATCGCCGGCGCCAATCTGCTCGACTGGCCGATCGATGCGGCCGAGATGGCGCCGTGGTATGACATGGCCGAGAACAAGATGGGTGTGACGCGCACCAATGGCATTCCCGGCCTGCCCGGCAACAACAACTTCAAGATCATGAAGAAGGGTGCCGACAAGCTTGGCTACAAGAATTGTCACACCGGGCGCATGGCGATCAACTCCGAGCCGCGCGATGGCCGCGGCGCGAGCCAGCAGATCGGGTTCTGCTTCCAGGGCTGCAAGTCGGGCGCCAAGTGGTCGACGCTTTATGTCAACATTCCCGAAGGCGAAGAGACCGGCAATCTGGAAGTGCGGCCGAACGCACAGGTGCTCAAGATCGAGCACAATGATGCAGGCAAGGTGACCGGTGTGGTCTATGCCGACAAGGACGGCAAACAGCATGTCCAGAAGGCCCGCGTTGTCTGCGTTGCCGGCAATTCGATCGAAAGCCCGCGGCTCTTGTTGAACTCGGCATCGTCCAAGTTCCCCGACGGCCTAGCCAATTCATCCGGCATGGTCGGCAAGAACTACATGCGGCACATGACCGGCTCGGTCTATGCGGCCTTCGACAATCCGGTGAATATGTATCGCGGCACGACGATGGCCGGGATCATCAGCGATGAATCCAAGAACGATCCGTCGCGCGGCTTTATTGGCGGCTACGAGATGGAAACCCTGGCGCTGGGCGTGCCGTTCATGGCAGCGTTCCTCAACCCGGGCGCCTGGGGCCGCGAATTCACCGCTGCCATGGACATGTACGATCATATGGCCGGCATGTGGCTGGTCGGTGAGGACATGCCGCAGGAATCGAACCGGATTTCTCTGCATGCAAGCGAAAAGGACCAGTACGGACTGCCGGTGCCGAACGTGCATTTCGATGATCATCCCAATGACATCGCCATGCGCAATCATGCCTACCGACAGGGCGCAGCGGTCTATGATGCGGTCGGTGCAACGCAGACCTATCCAACGCCGCCTTACCCTTCAACACATAATCTGGGCACCAACCGGATGAGTGCGAAGGCAAGTGACGGTGTGGTCAACAAGCACGGCCAGACGCACGATGTACCGAACCTGTTCATCTCGGACGGCAGCCAGTTCACCACCGGCGCGGCCGAGAACCCGACCCTGACGATTGTGGCGCTGGCCTACCGGCAGGCGGATCACATCGCCAGCGAGATGGGCAAGGGCAACTTGTAGGGAACGACGCTATTCGGCACCGGCCGGCGGGCCGGTGCCGACTTGCTATTGGAGCGAACCCGTCACTTGATTTCCCAGGTGATATAGACCTGCATTTTGACCGCCTGTTCGCCTTGTGCGACCGGCACGGCCTCGGCAGCAGCCATTGACACATTTGCAGCCTGCCGCAGGTAAGGCCGCGGCGGGCGAGGCGAGCCGCGTTCACTGATCGACTGGATCGGCCCGAGCGTCACGCCGGCTGCCTCGGCATACAGCTGAGCCTTGGCGATGGCATCGGCCGTTGCGCGTTTGCGGGCCTCATTTTGCAACGGCTTGGGCTCGGCAATCGAGAACGAGATACCGTTGACCTGGTTCGAGCCGACGCTGATGACGCTGTCGAGCACCGGGCCGAGCGCGTCGAGCTTTCTGACCGCGATGGTCACATTGTTTGAGACCGTATAGCCGACGATACGCGGTGGCTGGCGTTCTCCGGTCGATGACTGCTTTGGATAGATGTATTTCGGCTGGACCGAAAAGTTCGATGTCTGGATGTCCTTTTCCGCAATGCCGGCGGCTTTCAGCGTATCGATCACCTCGCGCATTGCCGCGTTGTTGGCGCTCAGCGCCTCGCGGGCGGTCCTGGCCTCGCGCACGACCCCGACAGTGACGGTTGCCATATCGGGCGCAGATTTCACCACACCATGCCCGACCATGGAAATGATCCGCATCGCCGGTTTGGTCTGTTCAGCGGCAACCGGCGAAATGGCAAGGATCGATGTGGTCAGGGCAAGGGCGATCGTGAGTTTTTGCATGTCAAAATGTCCTTTGAGGTTGAATGCTGGCAGCAGTGTGTTTGTGCCCGTCAAGGATTAGACGCAGCCGGGCCGGCAATCCTTTGACACAGTAATACACCGGGCAGATGCCCTGCAGCAAATCGGCCGGCGACAGGCTGGCGATGCAATCGTGTGACAAAGGGATGGAAGTGTTTGGCGCAGGCCAATTTTTTCGCTATAGCCATCGGCACGGTGGGCCTGTAGCTCAATTGGTTAGAGCCGACGGCTCATAACCGTCTGGTTGCAGGTTCGAGTCCTGCCGGGCCCACCAACTAGTCTGCCTGATTTTAATCTCCCTTATCCCATCGCTAGAAGAGCCCGACATTCCGGGGGCTTAGCGCGAGTGACTCCTTAATTGTCTGGATGGGAGACGCGCAAACGAGTGGGATATTAGGCCAATTTCGCCCAGCGTCTCTCTTGGCGAATTTGACGTCCAGAACTTTGGTGAATCGATTGCCAGGCATTGGCGAAGCCAAAGGA
>JABDJG010000168.1 GCA_013002595.1 Hyphomicrobiales bacterium
GGGCGACCCTACAGCGCCACTCAAAGCTAGCCACAGGCAAAATGAGCCGCGCCAGTACCATAACCTGAACCTCGACAGACCCTAATCGGCAGAACACGCAATCTTGCATATTACCTGTCCTGAGGTCATTGATTGATCACCCCATGCGGTGTTAGGACAGGCACGGGTGGATTGGTGCAGCGCGAACTGCGCTTTGGAGAAATCTGACGCAAATTTTGGCTGAACAGGCGTGACCACCAAATATGCACATTAAGAGAATTATTGCATCAGCATTGATGTTGCTGGTTTTCGCCGTCAGTCAGGCTGCTGCCGGGCCGAGTCTTGTTTTCGATGCCCGCACCGGTGACGTGCTGTTGGCCCACAAAGCCGGCGATGCCTGGCATCCGGCCTCGCTCACCAAAATGATGACGGTCTATGCGGCTTTCCGCGCCGTGCGCGCCGGCAAGATCTCACTAAATCAGAAAATAACGATGACCAAGGAGGCGGCAAAGCAACCGCCAAGCAAATTGGGCGCCAAGGCCGGCAGCAAGTTCACCGTCGATTTTGCCATTCGCGCGCTAATGGTCCGGTCAACCAACGATGTTGCCGTCGCACTTGCCCAGGCGGTGGCCGGCAGCGAGCGCAGTTTCGTTGAGCAGATGAACTCGAATGCCAGGCGCCTTGGCATGACCGCCACCCATTTCGTCAATCCGCATGGCCTGCATGACCCGGCCCAGGTAACGACCGCGCGTGACATGGGCATACTGGCTGCAACCCTGATCCACGAGTTCGCCGAGTATCGTTCCTACTTCGCCCAGCAGTACCTGAAGATCGGCAAGAAAAAACTACGCAATCGCAACAGGCTGATCGGCAATATGAAGGGCGCCGATGGCATGAAGACCGGCTTTGTGTGTGCTTCCGGCTTCAACCTTGTCGCCAGCGCCACCCGCAATGGCCGCCAATTGGTTGCCGTTGTCCTGGGCCACAAGGCCGCCGGCCCACGCACGTCATTTGCCAAATTGTTGCTGGAAGCCGCCTTTACCGGCAATCGGCGCTACGTTGGCGGCTCGGGCCGCATCTCCTCGATCAAGAACAGAGCCGGCGCGCCGGCCAACATGCGAAAACAGGTTTGTACCAGGCGCTCGGTCAATCTTGCCAAGCCCGACGAGTTGGCCGGCTGGGGCGTAACGTTCGGCAAGTACAGGGGCTCGCTGACTGCCGAGGCAATGCTCGATGGCCAGATCCTGCTCACCCGCAGTCTGATTGACGGCGGTTCGGCGGGCGTCGTTCGTCTTTCGGGCAACTATATCCCGACCATCTGGTCGATGCGCCAACAGACGGCGTTGAAATTGTGCAGCCACTTGAAGGCCAGGGACAGCCATTGCGAGATCGTACCACCGGCCACCTTCACCGAAATGGCCCGCTTGTCGAAGAAACAGGCCGCCGAACGCGCCGCAAAAGCAGCCCGCAAGGCCAAAAAGAAAAAGCGGCGCAAAATCAAAAAAAAGCGTAAGAAGCTTAAAAAGTCCACTAAACGCAAGAATGTCGAACGCCAGTAGGGTGCGGTGAGCGATGGGCACGACCGAAAACAACGACCCTCCAGTTCCGGTCTCCATTCTGACCGGCTTTCTGGGCGCCGGCAAAACCACGCTGCTCAACAAGCTGCTTGGTGACCCCGCAATGGCCGGCATGGCGGTCATCATCAACGAATTTGGTGAAATCGGCCTTGACCATCTCCTGGTCGAAACTGCCGATGACAACATCTTCGAAATGGCCGCCGGTTGCCTGTGCTGCACCATCCGCGGTGATCTGGTTGATACACTCATCCAGCTCATCGAAAAGCGCGATGCCGGCGATGTCATGGCCTTTGATCGTGTGGTCATCGAGACAACAGGCCTGGCCGATCCGGCGCCGGTTCTGCACACGTTGATGAACCATCCCTACCTGCTGCAGCGGTTCCGGCTGGAAGGCGTCATCACCGTGGTCGATGCTTTCAATGGTCCCGATACACTCGATGCGCATGAAGAGGCCGTCAAACAGGTCGCCGTTGCCGATCGCATCGTGCTCACTAAGGCAGATCTTCTCACCGGCGTGGCCGGAGAGAACCAGTTGTTCGACATCATCGGCCGGCTGCGCGAGCTCAACCCGGCAGCCAGATTGCTCGAGGTAGTGCGCGACGTTACGCCTGAGCGTTTGTTCAATGCCGGGCTCTATGACCCTGAAAGCAAATCACCCGACGTCGCTCGCTGGCTCGCTGCCGATGCCTACGATGTACCGGAACGCGCTGCCCGTGGCCGCCGGCGCCGCAAGCACGACCACCACGATCATCATCACGATGTGAACCGGCACGATGATCACATTCGTGCTTTCTCGATCGCCAACGACACGGCCATTAGCTTGTGGGGGTTCGAATTGTTCCTGGAGTTGCTGCGCAGCTACCACGGCCCCAACCTGTTGCGGGTCAAGGGCATCGTAAAACTGGAAGATGACGAGAGCCGTCCGATGGTCATCCATGGCGTGCAGCATGTGTTTCATCCTCCGGCCCGGCTTGACGCCTGGCCTGACGATGACCATCGCTCGCGGCTGGTCTTCATCACCAAGGATATCGAGCGCGGCGAACTGGACAAGCTGTTCCAGGCGTTCACCGATCCGGTACGCGGCGGCGCCGATGCCTTCCGCGATGATACGTTATCGCTGAGACCAGGCAACAACTAGGGTAAGGTGGCAAGTCCCCAATGAAGATGTACGGCCTGAAGAACTGTGACACCTGCCGCAAGGCCCTGAAATGGGCTGCCGGACACAGCCTGGCGCTCGACTTTGTCGACGTGCGCGAAGGTGACATGTCGCGCGCTGATGTCGAGCGGTTCGTTGCCAGTGCCGGCTGGCAGACTGCCCTTAACCGCAAGAGCACGACCTGGCGCGGGCTGGGCGATGCCGAAAGGGCCGATGTCGACGATGCCAGGGCAATCGACCTTATCGTTCAGCACCCTACGCTTTTGAAGCGTCCGGTTTTCGACATCGACGGCATCATTGTGGTCGGCTTCAACGCCCAGGCACAGGACCAACTTGCCTCAAAAATTGCCTGACGGCCCATGTCTGCAGGTCACGTGGTATGACTTTTACGAATGACAAACGTCAAAACACCTCCGGCCTCAGCTGTTGAAATGAGCTCGTGTCCAGCTTCATTACAAAAATGTGGAAAGTCAATTATTGCAGCTGGATCGCTCGCCAACACCATCAAAACATCCCCATTATTGAGAGCTTTCAGGCGTTTTCTCGCCTTCAAGACAGGTAGCGGGCACTGTAGCCCACGAACGTCGATTTGATCTGCAACGTGATCTAAGCCGCTTGTCTGATCGCCAGCCATGGTATATTCCACTAATGCAATTTTATCATCACACCGCACCGGCCTAAACCGGATCGCACGAGGGTGATAACATAGCCATGGCAGTGATACACCATTTGCGACAACCGGGCGCGGCATCGATATGAACCAACATTCCAATCCGAAACAATTCAAGCCGGTACGGCCCGGCCGCGGCGGCAAGGCCAAAGCACGCGCATTCCCGAAAGGCCGCCAGACCGATCCAGGCGCCATCAAGGACATCCAAAGGCTCCTTAAAGGCAAACCGCGCCGCGCTGACCTGCTGATCGAGCACCTTCACCTGATCCAGGACAAGTTCGGCCATCTGTCCGCCGCTCACCTGGCAGCGCTTGCCAGCGAAATGCGCATGGCCCAGGCCGAAGTCTATGAAGTCGCCACCTTCTACCACCACTTCGATGTGATCAAGGAAGGTGAGGCAGTACCGCCGGAAGTAACCATTCGGGTCTGCGATTCTCTGTCATGCGAGATGGCCGGCGCCCAGGACATCATCAAACAGCTCGGCGACAGGGCTCCAAAATATGTTCGCGTCGTCCATGCACCATGCATGGGTCTGTGCGATCAGGCCCCGGCCGCCGCGGTTGGCCGCAACTACCTTGGCAACATTTCCGTGCCCAAGCTGTTGAAAGCCGCCAAGGGCCGTGACACCAAACCCGAAAAGCCGCGCTACCAGAGCTATAAAGCCTATGTGAAGGCCGGCGGCTATGAAACGCTGACGGCGCTGCGCAAAGGCAAACAGACCCCAGATCAAGTCATCGAGACCCTGCTTGAAGCCGGCCTCAAGGGCCTCGGCGGCGCCGGTTTCCCGTCTGGTCAGAAATGGAAGTTCGTGCGCGCCGGCAAGGGCCCGCGCTACATGTGCATCAACGGTGATGAAGGCGAACCGGGCACCTTCAAGGACCGCCACTATCTCCAGACCAAGCCGCACCAGTTCTTTGAAGGCATGCTGATCGGCGCCTGGGGCGTCGATGCCGCCAAGGTCTACATCTATATGCGCGACGAATACCCCGCCGTGCTCGAACTGCTGGCAAAGGAAATCCGCGTTCTCGAAAAGGAGGGCATAGTATCCCAAGGCTACATCGAAGTTCGCCGTGGCGCCGGCGCCTACATATGCGGCGAGGAAAGCGCCATGATAGAATCGATCGAAGGCAAGCGCGGCCTGCCGCGCCACCGCCCGCCCTATGTGGCGCAAGTTGGTGTCTTCGGCCAGCCGACCCTCGTGCATAATGTCGAGACCGTCTACTGGATGCCGGAAATTCTGTCCAAGGGTGCCCAGTGGTTCATCGACCAGGGCCGGGAAGGCCATAAAGGCAACCGGTCGTACTCCGTATCCGGCCGGGTCAAGAACCCCGGCGTCGTGCTTACCGCTGCCGGCGCCACGGCCGAAGAGCTGATCGAGCTTTGCGGCGGCATGGAAGATGGCCACACCTTCAAGGGCTTCCTGCCCGGCGGCCCGTCCGGCGGCATTCTGCCGGCCCGCCTTGGCAACGTTCCGCTCGACTTCGGCACGCTCGTCAAATGGGACGCTTTCGTCGGCAGTCACGCCGTCGTCATTCTCTCGCAAAAAGACGACGTCCGCAAAGTCGCGCTCAACCTGCTGAAATTCTTTGAAGACGAAAGCTGCGGCCAGTGCACCCCCTGCCGTGTCGGCTGCGAAAAGGCGGTGAAGCTGATGTCAAAGAAGAAATGGGATCAAAAGCTTCTGAAACAGCTGTCTGGTGCCATGATGGATGCCTCGATCTGCGGCCTCGGCCAGGCTGCGCCGAACCCGATCCTTGCAACGATGAAACACTTCAAGAAGGACATCACATGAGCGCCTATATGATAGCCCTGGTCAATGTGACCGACCCTGAACAGTTCAAGAAGTATGCCGCTGCAGCCGGACCGGCGACGGCAAAATATGGCGGCAAGTATCTGGCGCGCGGCGGTGAGACCAGCTTGTTTGAAGGTGAGATGCCGGCGGAACGGCTGGTGGTCATTGAATTCGCCAGTCGCGAAGCCGCCGAGATCTGGTACAATTCGCCGGAATATCAGGCCGCAAAAAAACTGCGCGAAGGCGCTGCCACGGGCACCTTTATGGCCGTAGACGGCGCATAACCGACAACGGGAACCAGATCCATGAGCGACACCATCAAGTTCAATCTCGACGGCAGGGAAGTGACCGCCGAGCCCGGCGAAACCATCTGGCAGGTCGCCAAGCGCCAGGGCACGACCATACCGCACCTGTGCTGGAAGGATGCGCCCGGTTACCGCGCTGACGGCAACTGCCGTGCCTGTATGGTCGAAATTGATGGCGAACGGGTGCTGGCCGCCTCATGCGTGCGCACCCCGGCGCCCGGCATGGTCGTCAAGAGCCAGACCAGCCGCGCCAAGACCGCCCGCAAGATGGTCATCGAACTGCTGGTTGCCGATCAGCCCAAGCCGGCCGATGCGCACGACACCCAGTCAGACTTCAACAAGTGGGCAAAGGCGATGAACGTCAAGACATCGCGCTTTCCCAGGGACACCAGCCCAAAGCCCGACGTCTCGCATCCGGCCATGGCGGTCAACCTGGATGCCTGCATCCACTGCAACCTGTGCGTCCGTGCCTGCCGCGAAGTCCAGGTCAACGACGTTATCGGCATGGCCCATCGCGGCCCGCATGAAAAGATCGTCTTTGACTTCGACGATCCGATGGGCGCTTCGACCTGCGTTGCCTGCGGCGAATGCGTTCAGGCCTGTCCGACCGGCGCCCTGATGCCCAAGACCATTGTCGACGACAAGGGCCGCGGCGGCCGCGTTGCCGACCGTGAGGTCGACAGCGTGTGCCCCTATTGCGGCGTCGGCTGCCAGATCACCTACAAGATCAGGAAGGACAAAAAGACCGGCAAGGACGCCATCGCCTGGGTCGAGGGTGCGGGCGGACCGGCCAACGAGAACCGCCTGTGCGTCAAGGGCCGTTTCGGCTTTGACTACGTCACCTCGCCCGAACGCCTCACCAAGCCGCTGATCCGCAAGTCCGGCAAGCCCAAGGGCATCAACATGGATCCGCGCAAACCCCAGACCCATTTCCGCGAGGCAACCTGGAAAGAAGCCCTTGAATTGGCGGCCGGCGGCCTCAGTGCCATCCGCGATGCCGATGGCGGCAAGGCGCTGGCCGGTTTCGGCTCGGCCAAATGCTCCAACGAGGAGGCATACTTGTTCCAGAAGATGGTTCGCACCGGTTTTGGTTCCAACAACGTCGATCACTGTACCCGGCTGTGCCATGCCTCTTCGGTCGCCGCCCTGATGGAGACCATCGGCTCCGGTGCGGTAACTGCCCCGTTTACCGCTGTGCGCGATTCGGATGTCATCTTTGTCATCGGCGCCAACCCGACCGAGAACCATCCGGTGGCTGCGACCTACTTCAAGCAGGCGGCAAAACGCGGCGCTGATCTCATCGTCCTCGACCCGCGCGGCCAGGCCCTCAAACGCCATGCCTCGCACATGCTGCAATTCAAGCCGGGTGCCGATGTCTCGATGCTGAACGCCATGATGCATGTCATCGTTGAGGAAAAGCTCTACGACCAGCAGTACATCCAGGCCCACACCGACGGTTTTGAGAAACTCAAGAAGCACCTCAAGAAGTTCACCCCCGAAGCCATGGAAAAAGTCTGCGGCATCGCCGCCGATGAGCTGCGCACGGTCGCGCGCAAATACGCCCGCGCAGAAGCTGCCATCATTTTCTGGGGCATGGGCGTGTCGCAACACACCCACGGCACCGACAATGCCCGCTGCCTGATTTCGCTTGCCCTGATGTGTGGCCAGACCGGACGCGCCGGCACCGGCCTGCACCC
>JABDJG010000240.1 GCA_013002595.1 Hyphomicrobiales bacterium
GCACATGGGCGAGCCGGCCTGGCAAGAGGTTCCGGGCGAGTACCGCGCCATGCTGCGCCGGCTGATCGTCATCCAAGGCGATACCGAGCCGGCCTCCGTCGAACAGCAGCGCCACCTCGGCAAGACCGCCCCGTCGCTCTACGACCTGCGCAACGTCTTCCAGGTCAACGTCGAGGAAGGCCGCCACCTCTGGGCCATGGTCTACCTGCTGCAAAAGTACTTCGGCCGCGACGGCCGCGAGGAGGCCGAAGAGCTGCTGCAGCGCCGCTCCGGCGATCCCGACCGGCCGCGCATGCTGGGCGCCTTCAACGAGGCGACACCGGACTGGCTGTCGTTCTTCATGTTCACCTATTTCACCGACCGCGACGGCAAGATGCAGTTGGAGGCCCTGGCGCAGTCGGGCTTCGACCCGCTCAGCCGCACCTGCCGGTTCATGCTGACCGAGGAAGCCCACCATATGTTTGTTGGCGCAACCGGTGTGCAGCGGGTGATCCAGCGAACCTGCGATGCGATGAAACAGTCCGGCATTGAAGACCCGTACGATGTCGCAGCGGTTCGCAAGTTGGGCGTCATCGATTTGCCGACGATCCAGAAGAAGGCCAACCTGCACTTTTCCCTGTCGCTCGATCTGTTCGGCTCGGAGATTTCGACAAATGCCGCCAACAGTTTCCATGCCGGCGTCAAGGGACGTTTCAAGGAGAACCGGCTTGAGGACGATCATGCGCTGACCAGCGCGACTTACAAGGTAGCAAGACTGGTCGATGGCGAGATCAAACTGACCGATGAACCCGCCCTCACCGCGCTCAATGCCCGGCTGCGCGACGATTACGTGCGCGACTGCGGCAAGGGGATCGCGCTGTGGAACAACACGATGACCAAGGCCGGCGTCGACTTTCAGATCAAGCTGCCGCACACTGCATTCAACCGCAAGATCGGTGAATTCAAGGATATCGAGGCGAGCCCGAGCGGTGTTGTCATGAATGAAAGCTGCTGGGCATCGAAGGAAGCCGACTGGCTGCCGTCCAAGGCAGATGGCGATTACATCGAGTCCTTGATGAAGCCCGAAGTCGAACCTGGCAAATACGCCGGCTGGATCGCGCCGCCAAAGGTCGGCATCAACCACCAGCCGGGCGATTTTGAGTACGTCAAGATCGACGGTTGACGTCGTTGCCGGGCGCCTTGTTGCCGTTTGTGAAACCGAGTTTTTCTGCAAACCCCGGATAACGACGTTTCAGCCAGGCACCCAGTTTGACCGTCACCTTGCGGCGCCAGCGACGCACGGCGGGGATGTCTATCGACAAGATGAGCAATCCGAGCGGGATCATCCAGAAACCCAGAACGGGCAGAAACCCCAGGACCCCGAAGAAAACCAGCAATACGCCGACCGGTATTCGGATTAGCCGGCTGGTCGGCAGATTGATGGTTCTGTGGCCAAATCGGATCATTGCCATGCAATGCCAAGTAGGCCGCATTCGCTGATTTTGCAAGTGTCATGCAGGCTTGCCGTTGGCATTGTCCTTAACCGGGAAAACATAGCGCTGGTACAAGTATCCTATGCCGACGAGGCTCAGACCAAGCCCCATGAATGAGGCAACCCTGTAAAGACCGCCAAGACCGGCCATATCGGACAGGAACACCTTGAGCACCACCAGAACCAGGACGGCCAGCGCCGCATGGCGGATGATCGAGCGTTTCAGCCACATGCCGACACCAAGCGCTGCCAGGGCGTAGACGAGCCAGATCAGTGAATAGCCATAATATTCGGCATCGCCAACGGCGCCTGCATGCATGAACGGACCCTGGAACAACCGCCTGACTTCCAGCGTGACATAGGCAAAGCCAATTACGTAGGCAGCGACACCAAGGTGATCACGGTAGCGCTCCAGCACGGTGCCTTCGGATTGCCTGGCGATCAATGCCAGCCCGATCGCGGGTGCCGCATAACCGAGCAACAGGATGTTGAAGATGACGGTCCCTGGCACGGCCAAATCTGTAAGCACCGGATTGAAGATGCCAATGTGGCCGGCGAACACCGTGAGAACGGCCAGCGCGCCGACCCATTTGGCCAGCGGTTGCAGAACCTGTTGAAGGTTGAACCATTTCCAGTGGGCGAGCGCGCCGGCCAGACCAAACCAGGCGAGCGTTGTGACATAGAGCTCCAGATTGGTGTCATGCAGCAGATAGATCGACCTGCCCTGGAATAGCTGGCGGATCTCCAGCGTGACGTAGACCAGCAGCAAGACAGCAATGAAGCCGGCTGTGTGCCGGCGGATCTTTTCAAAGCCGATGGCCGGCAACTTGGGCACGATGAGGCACAACAGAACGGCCGGCGCGGCATAGGCCAGGAACAGACTGTCGGCCGGGAAGAAACCCCGGATCGTGTCGCCGGTAATCGCCGGGTTGTTGTACAGCACCTGCAGGAACAGCACTTGCGCGGATGCCACGGTCAACAGGCCGCGGGCGCCCCATTTTGTATAGAACCTTGGTGCCTTGGCGTTGCGCAGCATGAGGCCGTAGGCGCTCGTCAGCCAGGAGACCGACTGGACGGATTGCTCCAGGAAGCCATAGG
>JABDJG010000252.1 GCA_013002595.1 Hyphomicrobiales bacterium
GTCCTCCATAACAGCTCACTGAGGCGTGTCGCGCTCATTAAATTCTATTGCCCAAATCTTATGGCCTGTGGGACACTCCGGCATTTGCAGCATCAAACAGGTGGATACCCACATCATGCAGCAATCAGACAACGCTGCCGGCCAGACCGGCAAGGGTGCCTTCGCCCGGCAGTGGCACCATCGTCCGCCGGTGCCGATCAAGGTCTCGCCGTTCTTTTCCTGGCCGGTCGATCCCTTGCGGATGATCCGCTGGATTGCCGACCGGTGGGTCAACATCGCCGAAAATTCGATCCTTGTCGTCATTGCCTATGTTTCGTGGCGCTGGGTCCAGCCCTCTCTTGAGGAAACCAAAACCTTTGCCATCGGCTGGGTTGCGGAAATCTACATTCGCAACCTGGTCCTGCTGCTTGCGGTAGCCGGCGGCCTGCACCTGTATTTCTACGTCTGGAAGCGGCAGGGCGAACGACTGAGGTTTGACGGGCGCGATCTGGCCAGGGCGGGCCGCAGCTTCACCTTCAAAAACCAGGTGCTCGACAACATGTTCTGGTCACTGGGCAGCGGCGTTGCCATGTGGACTGCCTATGAAGCCGTGATGTTCTGGGCGATGGCCAATGGTTATGCGCCGGTTCTGGCCTGGAGCGCCAACCCCGTATGGTTCGTGGTGCTGTTCCTGCTGACGCCTGTGTGGATTTCGTTCCACTTCTACTGGATCCACCGGCTGATACACTGGCCGCCGCTCTACAAAACCGTTCATGCGCTGCATCACCGCAACACTAATGTCGGGCCCTGGTCCGGCCTGTCGATGCATCCGGTCGAACATCTGATCTTTTTTTCATCGATCCTGATACACTTTTTGCTGGCGGCTCACCCTATTCATATCCTGTTCCACATGCAGCACCAGGCACTCACGGCCGCCACGTCGCATACCGGTTTCGAAGGCCTGGTTGTCAAGGACAAGAGCCGGCTTGCCCTGGGCACCTTCCATCACCAGATGCACCACCGGTATTTCGAGTGCAATTACGGCAATCTTGAAATGCCCTGGGACAAGTGGTTCGGCTCATTCCACGACGGCACCGAGGGCTCGCACGAGAAATTCAAGGAACGCCGCCGCCGGATGACGGGAGCCGCGTGACGGCACCCCGGATCGCCGTCAAACGCGTTGCGACTGATTCAACCGGTCAATCGGTAGGAATAGGTCCGTCCAGAGGATGTTGCGGTACATCTGGGGGAAATACAGGCTTTGAATAGGACATGGGTTCTCAACTGATGAACATTGGACACCGGACAGCATTGCCGTCTACGGAATTTTGGCTGCAATGCCTAAACAAAGGATAAATTGCAAATGCCAAGTCAACATTTCTGATATGCCGCAAACACATGGCTTGGCGGTCGGCTCATCACAGACCCTAGTCTTGCGTCACCATGACCTCGATCATCGCCTGTCGGCGCTCGGTCGCGATGACCTTCAGGGCCTCGGCAATCGCGGCGGCAAGCTCCTTGCCATCGGCAATTGTCGTGCTCCAGGCGCGGCTGGCAGCAGCGATCATGGCGTAATCGGGGCTTGGCTCGAGCGATGACATCGGCATGTCGTTCATGCGCGCTGCCTTGCCGTCCGGGTACATCATCTTCGTCGTCTTGCGCACGGCGTTCCAGACGCCGTTGTTGAAGACGATGGTAAGGACCGGCAGCGCATTGGCCTCGGCGATCTGGTGGCAGGCGACCGGGTTGGCGAACATGTAGGAGCCATCGCCGATGCAGGCAACCGCAAGCCGGTCGCGGTCGGCCAGTGCCGCACCAAGGGCTGCCGGCAGGCCCCAGCCGAGGCCACCCGCCAAGGCGTGAGAGAAATAGCGGTTGCCGCCGGCAAACGACATCACCGAGGGATCGCAGCCCAACTCGGCAAAGATGCGGGCGTCATCGGGCAAGGTATCGGACAGGCATTTGCTGACAAAGGCCGGCGTCATCGGACAGCCGCCGCCGCTTTCGGCCTTTGCCTGAGCCGCGTCGCGGCGGGTGTCGGTGAACTTGGCAATATCGCGCCGGCGCTGCTTGCTGTTGCCCGCCAGAGAGGCGTGGCGGTCTTCGATCACGGTGCTGAGCACGGTGAGGGCATCTGCAGGTTTTGCGGTCAGACTGAGACTTGAGCGAAAACCGCGGATCGGCACGCGCGAGAATAGCGGGTCCGGCCCGATTTGGATCACCTCGGCATCCGGGTTTGGACGCTGGCCAGAATCGATCCATGGCACCAGCGCATCGAGCACGATCACCAGATCGGCCTCGGCCAGCATGGCGCCTGGATCAAAGCCGACATGCATCGGGTGGTTTGAGGCGATGAGGTTGCACGATGGCCAGAACTCGGCGACCGGAATGGCATATCGATCGCAAAATACATCGAGGGCTTGCGACAGCGCGCCTTCCGGGTCGCCGCGCTGGGCGATGATCAGTGGCTTTTTGGCAGCGGCGATGAGGTCGGCGGCGGTCTCCAGTGCCTCCGGATCGGGCGCCGGCGGCGATGATGCGGCATGGCGCGGCGGGCCAAGAGGTGTGTCTTTCGGCCAGTCGCCGCCGAGGGGCTCGCGCGGCAGGCCGAGATAGACCGGCCCGCGCGGCTCGCTCATGGCGATGGCATAGCCGCGGTCGATGAGGTCGGCGGCCTGTTCGGGAGATTTAAGCTCATATTCCCATTTGACGAATTCGCGCACGATCGAGGACTGGTCGCGCATGTCCTGGCCCCAGTGGATCGGCAGGCTGCGGGCGCCCAGCCTTGCGCCTTCCGTGGACGGCGTGCGTCCGGCCATCATGAAGATCGGAATGTTGTCGCTGGCTGCATTGATGACGCCCATCAGGGCATTGGCGAGACCGACATTGACATGCACCATGACGGCCTGCGGCTTGCCGGTCGCCAGGTAGTAGCCGTGCGCCATGGCAACGGCGGCGGTTTCATGTGGCGCCGTGACCGGCATCGGCACGGGCAGTTCGGTCTGCTGGTTCCTGGCATAGGTTTCGATGACCGGTGCGAAATCGGTTCCCGCATTGGCGAACAGGTAGTCGATGCCGTGCTGCTTGAGGCGCACCAGTACCGCTTCGGCGGCGGATTGTGGAATGAAGTCGGCGGGCAGTTCAGCCATGCAACAGGGCTCCGGTCAACTGGGTCAATAATTGTTGCCGTTGGTATTATACGTCATGTTGGACAATTGCACTCCAACTCCTCATCGGCGGATCTGGCCCGGAAGCCAGGTGGCGAGATCGGGGATGAGGATGATGAGGACAAGGACCGATAGGGCCAAAAGAATGAACGGAAATGCGGCGCGGTAGACCTGGCCAAGGTTGATGTCAGGCGGGGCGACGCCTTTCATGACGAAGATCAACAGACCGAAGGGAGGCGTCGTGAAGCTGATTTCCATGACCACCAGCATCAGGACACCGAACCATAGCTGGTTGATATCGAGCGTCTGGGTGAGCGGGATGAAGAACGGCAGGGTGATCATGATCATGCTGACCTGATCCATGAAGGCGCCGAGCAGTAAAAGGATCACCAGCATGGCCAGCAGGATCGGCACGGCGCCGGCATCAAGACCGTTGATCAGGTTGAGCAGGCCGTTGGCGGCGCCGGAAAAGGCAAGGATCTGGGAAAAGGTGACAGAACCGGCGATGATGAACAGGATCATCACCGAAATCTTTGCGGTCTCGGCGATGGCTGTCAGCATGGCCCGGAAGGTGAATTTGCCGTAGGCGATGGCGGCGATGACCGATGCGACACTGCCAAGCGCTGCGGATTCGGTCGGCGTTGCCAGGCCGCCAAGGATGCTGCCGACCACGACGATAAAGATCCCGAGCAGCGGCACGACATAGACCAGGAACGGTTTCCAGCGCTGCCAGCGGGTCGAATGCGGCACGTCGTAGGCCGGCGCCAGTTCGGGGTTGAGCGTACATCTGACGATGATGTAGGCAAGAAAAGCTGCCGCCATCATCAGGCCGGGAATGATGCCGGCAATCAGCAATTTGGCGATCGATATGCCGGCCAGGCTGCCGAGCAGCACGGCCAGCGCCGATGGCGGGATCAGCATGGCGATGCTGCCGGTTGCCATGATCGGGCCCATGGCCAGCGTCGGGTGATAACCGCGCTTGAGCATATCGGGCAACAGCGCGCTGCCGAGCACCGCGGTGTTGGCGATGGTTGAGCCCGACAGCGAGGAGAACACGGTGCCGCCGAGCACCGAGACGATCGACAGGCGCCCGGGCACGCGGGCGATCAGGCGGTCGATGGCGTTTATGGCGGTGAAGGCAACGCCGGTCTGGAACAGGATCTCACCCATCAGCAGGAACAGCGGGATCGGCGCCAGCGAGAAATTGCTGACCGAGGCAACGGTGTTGCGCACCATCTGGTCAAGCCCGATTTCACCGCCAAGGAAGACGATGGCCCCGATGATGTTGACGCCGATGAAAGCAAACGCAACCGGCAGGCCGGTGACCATGAGCGCGATCAGCGTGCCGAGCAGCAGGAAAAGCGCCCACCCCCATTCCATGGTTCAGGCTCCTTGCCGGTCGAGGCGGGCGAGCCGCGTGGCGAATTCGACAACCAGTAATCCGCCAGCAAAGGCAACGACCGCCAGGAACGGCCATTCCGGGACAACCAGTTCCTTGAAGATCATGTCACCGCGCTCGATGCCATCGCGGGTGACCCGCAGGGCGTACCATGTGAGGATTGAACAGATAGCCATGCCAAGCAGGTTGGCAATCGCGTCCAGTGCGCGCCGGGCGCGCACCGGCAGACCGGTCAACAGCAGATCGACGCTGACGTGGGCGTTCTCGCGCAACACCCAGGGGGCGGCGAGGAACGTGGCGATGAACAGGACATATTCTGAGACTTCAAGCAGCCACGGGAAGTTGCCGACACCCAGGTTGCGAATGACGACATCGGTGGTGATGGCAACGGCGAGCACGGCAATGGCGATGCCGGCAGCGTACCCAAGCGCGGTGACAAGGGTGTTGTGGGCAACGGCAATGCGGCTCATAGGAGACGCCCCATATTGCCTTCCTCGGGCTTGACCCGAGGATCCATCTCACGACGCACGCTCGTCGTGACATTTGGATGGGTCCTCGGGTCAAGCGCCAGGAAAGCAGTATATGGGATGGTCGTCGGATACATTGCAGACGCTTCAATGTGTTGCACTGCAGACCCCCTCCCTAACCCTCCCCCCGAAACGGGGAGAGGGGATATCCGTACTACTTGCTCAACAGTTCTTTCAGCTTCGGTCCGGTCTCGGGGTTGGCCTTGATGAACTCGGCCCAGCCGGTCTCATAGGCCTGCTTGAGGTAGGCTTCACCCTCGGCGCCCTCAAAGGTGATCGTTTCGATGCCGGCGTCGGCCTGGCGTTTGACTTCGGTTGCATTGACCGCCTTGTCCTCATCGCACAGGCCTTCCATGAAGGCGGCGGCCTCCTCAAGGACCTTTTGCTGGTCGGCGCTGAGCTTGGCCCAGGCATCATGGTTGATCAGCACTTCGACGGACGCCCGGTAGAAGGGCGGGTCAACGCGGTATTTGGTGACCTCGTGCCAGCCGAGGTCGAGGACCCCTTGTGTCGGCCAGCCGTAGCCATCGACTGTGCCGCGCTCAAGGGCCGTATAGACATCGCCTGGCTTGGTGCGGATCAGGCTGGCGCCCATGGCGCCGAAGAACGCGCGGTAGATCGGCGTTGTGCGGATCTTCAGGCCGGTCAGGTCGCGCTTGTCGATCTTCTTGTTGAGATACAGATGGAACGGCACGCAGTCCTTCTGGCGGGCCAGGTGATAGACGTTCATGCGCTCCTTGTGGAGGGCATTGGTGTGCGCCCAGGCGCCGTTCGCCCGCTCCTCGGCAATGGTAAAGGCGCTCAGCTTGAAGACGTCGGCTTCCGGCATCAGCTTGGTGTAAAAGGCACCGGGCAGATTGCCGATATGAACAACACCGGTGCGGATCGCATCACCCAGTTGGAACGGGTTCATGACCTTGCCGCCGCCGCCCTTGTAATCGATGCGCACCTTGCCGCCGCCGATCTCGTTGGCCTTTTCGATGAACCGCTGAAAATTCTTGGTGAAGGTGGTTCCATCGGCAAAGGCGCTGACGGCGGACAGAACCGCCTCTTCAGCGGCAGCCGATGCCGACAGCATGCCGGCCAGTGCAAATCCCAGTACGAGGCGTTTCATCCCTGTTCTCCCTTTTGGTGTTTATCCGTTCCGTTCTATTGGTTCACTGTCCGGGCGCACCGATTGCGACAGGGCGTACAGGCGAGCCGGCGTGGCCCTTTTCGCGCAGCGGCAGGATCATCGTGCACGACGTCCATACCTTGTCCTTGGCAAGCGCGCCGAGATTGGCGTTCTGGATCTGGTGAATGCCGGCGACCGCCAGATTGTAATGGTGGATGTAGAACGGCAGGCCCTGGTCCATGCCCTGCGGCGGCATGGTCTTTTGCTGCAATTGTCCGTCGGCGACCGGATCGGTGAACGGGTTGTCGAGGGCGATCAGGACGACCTTGCGCTCGGCAAGATACTCGGCCGCATCGATCGCGAGACCTGGACCCTTGGTGTAGTAGGTCTTGGAGGTGTCCGGATCGGCCCAGTTGTCGCCCCAGCCGGTGTAGATGTAGACAACATCGCCCGGCAGGATGCCGCGCCAGTCGAGCCCCTGGGCTTTCAGCATGGCCTCGATATCGGCCTTGGTCACCAGGGT
This sequence comes from Hyphomicrobiales bacterium, assembly GCA_013002595.1. Classification (GTDB taxonomy): domain Bacteria; phylum Pseudomonadota; class Alphaproteobacteria; order Rhizobiales; family Aestuariivirgaceae; genus JABDJG01. The sequence continues at coordinate 6,710 of JABDJG010000252.1, forward strand.
GCCCGGCGTCAACGTTTCGCCCTTGCCCATATGGCCCTTGGCATCGAGCAGCACGGCCGAGGTTACTATCGGCGGCACATTCTCGATACCGAGTTTGAGAAGCGGTGAGTCCGGCGTCGGTTTGACGTCCTTCTGGCTGTGGCCACCATAATAATGCGCGCCATCGAGCGGGGCATCGCCCTTGCCGTCCCAGGCCTTGTCGTAATAGGCAAAATGCCCCAGCGCATCCATCTGGGTGCCCTGCGCGCCGGGTTCGCCGCCATTGACCTGTTCGCCGTTGAACACATGGCGGGTGCCGGGCAGCGAAATGGACGGTGTGTAGGTGAACGACAGGGGCCGGCCGAACGGTGAGGCCGGCATCGTGTTGGAGCGCACATGGCTGAGCTCGTAGGACTTGGCGCCGGCTGCCATCATGTGCCCGGCACATCTCATCCAGGTGCCGGCGCCGATTGTGTTGGCCATGCCCCTTTGGTCGCCGGCTGCCCACGGCCCGCCCGGGACAAGGGCTGCCGATTTTTCAACCAGTGCCTTTTGATCGTCGGATGCAGCACGGGCTGGAGACGTTGCGTGCGACACACCAGCGGCGAGCACCAGCGCTGCGACCGCCAGTTTGCCCGATGGTGTTGTCAAAATGGCGCGTTCGAACATGATCTCCCTCCACTCTACAAACCCGGTTTCAAAGTAAACCGCAATTTGGCCGGGGCGTCCAGTTGGGAGATGGCCAGGAGACCCGCTCTAGGTAAGAACGTTCATAAGAATGCCCGCCTGACCCCCAAAGGTTGAGAGTGACTTGTTCGAATGGTGTTGAGCGGGCAAACAAGACAATCGCAATGTGCCTGCAGGTCCTTGCTTGAGCTATTCTTACCCGGCCGCTTGTTCCGGATCCAGCAGGCGGTGCAGGTGGACGATGAAATAGCGCATCTCGGCGATGTCGATGGTCTGCCGTGCCTTGGTTTCCCAGGCAACATGGGCCTCGGCGTAATTGGGATAGATGCCAACGATATCGAGGTTTGCGATGTCCTTGAATTCGACACCATCCAGATCGGTCAGTTCACCGCCGAATACCAGATGCAAAAGCTGTTCAGGGGCTCCATCGTTGTCGTCACTTGCCATGGCATTTTCCTCCAGATCTGAATATTCAGTTCGGTTTGTAGCCGCTTGAAAAGCGGATGATCTCGTCATGCAGATTGGCGCCGCTGGCGATCAGGCCATCCTGGCGGGTCGCCCGTTTGTTGTAACGCAGCGTTGCGCCTCCAAGGTCGCACACCCGCCCGCCGGCTTCATGGACGATCAGGTCGCCGGCCGCCAGGTCCCAGTCGCATTTCGAGCCGACCGCCAATGCGGCATCGAAACTGCCATCCGCCACCAGGCAGAGCCTGAGCGCCAGCGACGTTGTCATGCCGACATCGACATCCGGCCACGGGGTCTGCCAGCGGTGCGGTTGCAGGATGCTCTTGTGGGCAATCATTTTGCTGCCGGCCAGTTCATTGCGGGTAGAGGCGATCAGCAGCTGGCCGTTCATCGAGGCGCCTTCGCCGGCCCGCGCTGCATACATCTTGTCGCTGAGCGGCAGATAGACCACGCCGATCGCCGGCCGGCCGTCTTCGACGAGCGCAGCAGTCACACACCAGTGCTCACCGCCTTCCAGAAACGATCTGGTGCCATCGATCGGGTCGACGACCCACACCCGGCTGTTGGCCAGTCGGTCATCGTTGTCGTCGGTTTCTTCTGACAGCCAGCCGTAATCCGGCCGTGCCGGCAGCAACCGAGATTTAAGAAGCTCATCGACAGCCAGATCGGCATCGCTGACCGGCGTGCCATCGTCCTTGGTCCACGATTGCGTCGAGCCGTTGAAGTAGCCCGCCGCCAGCGCGCCGGCCTCGCGTACCGCGGCGTGCAGCAGGTCTTCATCTTCTCGTGGGCGATGAATCCGCTCAGACACCGGCAATGGTCATTCCTTCGATCCGGCAGGTCGGCGCGTTGACCGAGCCGCGGATCTCCAGATCGTTGGCCGGGGAAAGGCTCTTGAACATGTCTTTGAGGTTGCCGGCAATGGTAATCTCGCTGACCGGATAAGCGACCTCACCGTTCTCGATCCAGTATCCGGCCGCCCCGCGGCTGTAGTCGCCGGTGGTGCCGTTGACACCCATACCGATCATTTCGCAGACCAGAAAACCTTGCGAAATGTCGGCCATCAGCTCTTGTGGCGATGCCGTGCCTGCCATCAGGTTGAGGTTGCTGGCGCCCGGTGACGGTGGGCCAGAGGGGCTGCGCCCGGCATGTCCTGTCGATGGCAGGCCAAGCTGGCGCGCCGAATGGAGGTCGAGCAGCCAGGATTTGAGCTGGCCGTCCTCGATGATGGCCAGCCGACCGGTCGCCAGACCTTCGGCATCGAACGGCTTGGAACTGTGGCCGCGTGGCAGGCGCGCATCATCGACAACTGAAATTCCCTTGGCGAAAACCGCCTCGCCGAGCTGATCTTTCAGAAAACTGGTGCCGCGGGCAACGCCGGCCCCGTTAACCGCACCTGCAAGATGGCCAACCAGGCTGCCGGCGATACGTTGGTCGAACACCACCGGCACGGCTTGCGATGAAACCTTCCTGGCGTTGAGCCGCTTGACGACCCGCTCACCGGCATTGCGGCCGATCTCCTGCGGCGCCGCGAGGTCGGCAAAATGCACCTTGGAGGAATAATCGTAGTCACGCTCCATACTGGTGCCGTCACCGCCGATCATTGCCGCCGACACACCGTACCCGGTGCGCTGATAGTGGCCGGAAAACCCGTTGCTTGCACCCAGCACGATCAGCGTGCGCGAAGCGCTTGCGCCGGCCCCCGTCGAGGCCGTGACGCCGGCGACGGCAAGCCCTGCCGCATCGGCTTCATTGGCCATCGCCAAAAGCTCATCCGATGTCGGATCGGCATCATCGGCAAGATCGAGCACAGGGATATCCGATGCCAGTTGACCGGCCTCGGCCAGTCCGGCGTTTGGATCGGCCGGTGCCAGTTTGGCCATCGCAACCGCGCGCTCGGCCAGTCCGTTCAGTTCATCTTCGTCGAACTTCGATGAGGAAACGATCGCCTGCGACTGGCCGATCAGCACACGCAATCCGAGGTCGCGGGCTTCTGCCCGGTTGAGGTCTTCGGTCTCGCCGCCGCGGACCGAGACACTCGAACTCTCGCGCTTGATCAGCACCGCATCGGCGGCATCGGCGCCGGTCGCAAGGGCTTTCTCGATGACGCTGGAAACAACGTCGCTGAGGGGTTGGACAGATGCATCGCTCATGGTGGAATATCGGTTCTCTTACAACACGGTTTTTATGATCGAATCGGCCGCCGCGCCGGCAAACACTACCAGACCGAATGTCCGGTTGGCGCGGAATAACATCAAACACCGGTCCGGGTCATCGATATCGAGCCGTGACAGCTGCCAGACCGCATGCAGCGCCGCGCCGGCGATACCGACATGGAAAAGCAGTCCGGCGCCCGCCATCCAGCCGGCCGTACCGATCAACACCAGCGCCAGGGCAAAGAATCCAGCCAGCCATTTGTGCGTCGCTGCACCAAACTTCAGCGCCGTCGACTTGACCCCGATCAAAATGTCGTCCTCCTTGTCCTGATGCGCATAGATCGTGTCGTAGGCCAGGGTCCAGGAGATCCCGCCGGCATAGAGCACCACCGCTGCTGCATTGAGCTGGCCAAGCACGGCAGCCCATCCGAGTAGGGCGCCCCAGTTGAAGGCGAGGCCTAAAAAGAATTGCGGCCAGTAGGTGAACCGCTTCATGAACGGGTAGATGACGACGGTCACCAGCGAGGCAATGCCAAGCCCAACGGCAAACCAGTTGAACTGCATCAAGATCGCAAAGGCGATCAGCGCTTGCGCAATCAGGAACAGCCGCGCGTCGTTGAGGCTGACCTGGCCGGATGGAATGGGTCGCGATCGGGTGCGCGCGACCTGGGAGTCGAAATCCCTGTCGACGATATCGTTGAACGTGCAGCCGGCGCCGCGCATCAAGATGGCGCCAAGCATGAACAGGACAATCAATTTGATGTCGGGCACACCGCCGCCGGCATGTGTCTGTGCCAGCGCAATCGACCACCAGCACGGCAGCAGCAAAAGCCACCAGCCGATCGGGCGCTCAAGCCGGGCCAGCCGTGCATACGGCCTGAAGCCCGCCGGTAGCCAGTGATCGGCCCAGTGCAGCTTGACCGCATCGGCAACTCGGCCGTCTGTCGTTTGTGGGTCTGTCATATGAACCAAACGAGTAGCGCGAATGCGCTTGCACCGCAAATGTCATATATGTTGTCACGCGACAGTTCACAAACTAATCAACCTGCACCATGCAGAATCTTCATCGTATTCCCAGACTATATAGCGATCGCCCGCTCGGCGCTGGTCTCAGCGTCACGCTCGATGCCGATCAGAGCCGCTACCTCATCAAGGTGATGCGTCTCAAGGCCGGTAGCCAGGTCCGCCTGTTCAATGGTGCGGCCGGCGAATGGCTGTGCACGATCGGTTCGCCCGCCGGAAAGTCCTGCCCGGTCGAATGCGATGAGCAGCTGGCTGCACCCGGTGTCCTGCCCGACATCGACTACCTGTTCGCCCCATTGAAATCAGCCCGCCTCGATTATTTGGCCCAGAAGGCGACCGAGATGGGCGCACGCCGCCTGCGACCGGTCATCACCGAGCACACCGTCGTGCGCAAGGTGAATATCGAACGCCTCGCCGCCAACGCCCGCGAAGCTGCTGAGCAGTGCAACATGGTTGCCTTGCCGGAGGTCTGCGCGCCAGAAAAGCTGGAAACTGTCCTCGCGAAATGGGACCCGGCCCGCCGGTTGATCTTTTGCGATGAGGCAGCACCTCAAGCCGATCCCCTGAAAACGCTCGGTGGGATCGCGCCAGGGCCGCTGGCGTTGCTGATCGGCCCTGAAGGTGGCTTCTCGCCGGCGGAGCAGGCAGGTCTGCGCGAATTGCCGTTTGTCACACCGATATCGCTCGGGCCCCGCATCATGCGCGCCGATACTGCCGCGGTTGCCGCCATGGCCATCGTCCAGGCTGTCCTGGGCGATTGGCCGGCCTCTAAACAAGATTGATGGATTTCAGCAAAATCTTTGGCTTGCAGTTATGCGTCTTTTGCCGTTTAGGTTTAGCGCGTTACAACAACGAATAAGGACGTCAGCCCCCTGTGAGCGTTCCCACACCAGACACCCCCAAAGCCCGCCAGACCATCGAACACCGCAGCCAGCTTGTCGAGTTTCTACAGGACGGCTGCAAACCGCGACAGAACTGGCGCATCGGCACCGAGCACGAAAAGTTCCCGTTCCTCACCGACACGCTTCAACCGGTCCCCTATGAGGGCGAGCGCTCGATCCGCGCACTCCTGGAAGGCATGCGTGACCGGTTCGGCTGGACCGGCATGGAAGAAAACGGCAATATCATCGGCCTCGTTGATCCCGAAGGCGGCGGTTCGGTTTCGCTTGAGCCGGGCGGCCAGTTCGAACTGTCGGGCGCACCGCTCGAATGTCTGCAGGACACCTGCGAGGAGGTCGGTGAGCACCTCCATCAGGTCCGCGAGATTGGCGACCGGCTCGGCATTGGGTTCCTTGGTCTCGGCGTAACACCGACCTGGGCCCGTGAAGACGTGCCGATCATGCCCAAGGGCCGCTACAAGATTATGCGCGAATACATGGCCAAGAAAGGCAATCTCGGCCGCGATATGATGTTCCGGTCATGCACAGTGCAGGTCAATCTGGATTTCGGGTCGGAACCGGACATGGTGCAAAAACTGCGCACCAGTATTGCCCTGCAGCCAATTGCAACCGCATTGTTCGCCAATTCGCCGTTCCTTGATGGCAAGCCGAACGGATTCAAGTCGTTCCGGTCCAACATCTGGCGCGACACCGATCCGGACCGCACCGGCATGCTGCCGTTCGTCTTTGAAGAAGGCTTCGGCTTTGAGCAATGGGTTGATTACGCTCTCGATGTGCCGATGTATTTCGTCTACCGCAACGGTATCTATCAGGATGTCTCCGGTGAAAGTTTCCGTGACTTTCTCGACGGCAAGCTGCCGCAACTGCCCGGCGACAAACCAACCCTCAAGGATTGGGCCGACCACCTGACCACCATCTTCCCGGAAGTGCGCATCAAACAGTATATGGAAATGCGCGGTGCTGATGCCGGCCCCTGGCGCACGTTGTGTGCACTGCCGGCCTTCTGGGTCGGTTTGATGTATGACCAGGCAGCGCTCGATGGCGCCTGGGACCTGGCCAAGGACTGGTCGGCAGCCGAGCGCCAGCAATTGCGCGATGACGTGCCTGCAATGGGCCTTGAGGCCGTGATTGCCGGGCGCAGCGTCCGCGATATCGCCGGCGACTGCCTGAGGCTTGCCCGCGCCGCGCTGCTGGAGCGCCGCAATGTCGGCTGCAAGGGCCGGACCGAAGCCCAGTTCCTCGATGTGCTTGACGAGATCGTTGACAGCGGTGAGTCCAGTGCCGACCAGTTGCTCAAGCTCTATGAAGGATCCTGGAACGGCGACATATCCCGCGTCTTCAGGGATTTCGCGTTTTAAAGCACGTTGCGCTTGGTCGAAGCGGGCCGGTGCCGATTGAACGCAACATGTTCCGGATCAGCCGTCCGGTGCCGCTTTGCGCACGACGCGGGGCATCATCGGCGCCGGTTTGTGAGGCCGCGGTGACGATATCGCAAGCGGCTTTACAATTGGCTGCTGAACGGTGCCGGATGGCTTGCCGTTGACCATCGTGGGCCGCTGGCCCGGCAAGCTGGCCTGGGTTGTTGATAGAGCCGTTGCATTGGCAACACTAGTGGTGTTCTCAGCGGCAACCGGCTGTTGTTTTGCAGCAGCTTTCTTGGCGGCCCGAATTCGGGCGGCCTTTTCTTTCTGGACGGCCCTTAGTTCTGCTTTCGCTTTGCCTTTTCGGTGCTCTGCTTCGGATCCGGGCAGCTTCTCATAAGCGTTGACCGCGTCGTCAATGGCAGGATAGTGGGTCAGTTGTCCGGCGTGCAACAGCAAGCCGCTGTCGCATTCATTGCGCAATTCATCCAGATTGTGTGAGACTTTGATGAAGCCACACTTCGCACGCTTTTTTTCGAACACTTGCCGGCTCTTGTCGCGAAACACCTGATCGCCGACAGATGTCAACTCGTCAATGATGTAGAAATCGAAATTGAAAGCCATGGCGAGAGCAAAATTCAGCCGTGCTTTCATGCCCGACGAATAGGTCCGAACCGGCATCTCGAAATAGTTGCCCAGCTCGGAAAAATCCTGAACAAATTTGAGCTTTCGATCTGTCGCGCGTTTGCCGACGCCCTGAATGCCGCATGTGAACTTGGCGTTCTCGCGGCCTGTCAACATACCCTGCAGACCAGTTGCAAGTCCCATAGGCCAGGAGATGGAACCGGTTCTGGTGATTGTACCTTGATCCGGAATATCGACGCCGGCCAAAAGTCGCATCAAGGTGGATTTACCCGCTCCATTTCGGCCGAGGACGCCGACTTTCTGGTGCAGTTCGATGGTCAGATTGACGTCTTGCAGCACATATTTGCGGCCTTTGGGCGTTGTATAGTACTTCGAAACGTTGTTGAACTTGATCATCGTTGCAGGAGTTTAAGCCGATTGACATAATATGAAAGGCAACCAACGAACAAGGTTACCGCGCTGATCAATCCGATATACACAAAGTTGGCCTCGGGTATCAGGTCAAGACCAAGTACATAGTGCCGGACATAGGCAATGAACTGCAACAAGGGGTTCCAGGACAAGACCTCGCGTGTGGTAGCCGGTAGGTCGTTAACCGAATACACCACGCCGGAAATGAATATCAAGGGTTTTGTGATGATATTGCAAAAGCGCGGCAGCGATTCATAAAACACGCCATAGACAGATATCAGCAAGCCGATGCCCAGGCTGAAACACATCAGCACAGCCAGAATGCCGAGCATTTCCGGTATGTTCGGAAAATCGGCTGAAACCTCAAAGAACCAGTCCAATACGAAAAACAGAGCAATGGAAGCGAACAGGATAAGCACCAAATTCAGGATGAATGCGGCCAAGAGCGCATCAATTGGTTTGACCTGCTGATAATCGAACAAGGACACGTTGGATTTGATCGAATGGTGGATCTTGTTAATTCCAACCTTGAGGATCATGTACGGAATGATGCCGGTTGCGATGAACATCGTCACATGGACGCCGTCGATCTTCTGCCGGCCGGCCAGATACCAAAGCGCTGACAACACAAACATTTGCGTCATCGGTTCAAGGATCACCCACAGCAATCCCAGACGGCCCTTACCCAGCCGAATTCGCAGATCCTTGAACAGAATTGCCTTGATGACCGCGCCCTGCTTGCGAGCGCCGCGACGTATCTCGCGATACGCCTCGCTCGATGTCATATACGTGTCGGTCATCTCGTGATTCTCAATGGTTCAGACGTCACGCGGTCAATCAACTGGCTTTACCCACACCTTGTTGTCATGGAACGGACCACCGCCTGCCGGCGCCGGCACATCGCATCCGGTCAGCGTATTGATGCCTTTGCCGTCCGCAAACGCATGATTCGGCCAGATGCCCTCTGATATAACAACACCGCGTTTGAGTCCATCGAACGCCTTGGCATGCACCCTGACCTGGCCCCTTGGTGAGCCAATGCAGACTTCCTGGCCATCGCTGAGGCCCAGTTCGGCAAGGTCGCCAGGATGGATCAGCAGCTCGGGCCGTCCTTCGCGTTTAACCGATGTTGGTGTTTCATTGAAGGACGAATTGAGGAAACCGCGTGCCGGGCTTGTGGCGAGCCGGAATGGATACTGCTCGTCCGCGTTCTCGATCACATCCCAATGATCCGGCATTGCCGGCATGTCATCGATCGGCCCTAACGGCCCGATATCCGGGCGGTGCCGGATCGAATGCCAGTCCGGTTTGAACCGGTACTTGCCGTCCTTGTGGCCGAAACCGTCGATAAAATGTGACGTGCCGAAATCCGGCTGACAGTCGATCCAGTTGTTCTTATCCAGGTCTTCAATCCCCGGTTTGTTGGAATTGACCAGGGTCCAGTCGATCAGCTCGCGCGGCGTCATGTCGAAACCGGGGTGTTCGGCGCCCAGCCGTTTGGCAAGCCCGCAGATCACATCATGGTTCGAGCGGCAATCGCCCGGCGCCTCGATCAGCTTGCGCCCGAATCCGTAATACTGATGACCACCGCCCTGGTAGAGATCGTCATGCTCCAGAAACATCGTTGCCGGCAGTACGATATCGGCCATCTCGGCAGTTTCGGTCATGAACTGCTCATGCACGCAGGTGAACAGATCCTCGCGGGCAAAGCCTTGTTTGACCTTGTCCTGCTCGGGCGCCACCGAAACCGGATTGGTGTTCTGAAAGATCATTGCCTTCACCGGCGGTCCCTCGCCGATGTCCTGTGGATCGCCCATCAGCGCCGGCCCGATCCGGCTCTGGTCGAGATAGCGCACGTTCGGATCTTTCAGGTCGTGGCCCTCGATCATCGACTTGTTCCAGCGGTAGATGCCGCCGTTGGTGTGAAACGCCCCGCCGCCTTCGTTTGGCCACAGGCCGGCGACCGTCGCGATCGATGTCACGGCATGCATGCTCACGGCACCGTTGCGCTGCCGGGTAAACCCGTAGCCCATGCGCAGGTAGGTTCGCGGCGTCTTGCCGATTGCATGCGCCAGCTCAACGACATCACTCACCTCAAGGCCGGTCAGCGCCGCCGCCCATTCCGGCGTCCTGTCTTTGAGATGCGCCTCGAATTCCTCTGGGCAATCGGCATGCGTTGCCATGAAGCCCCGGTCGGCCAGATCATCGCGGAACAATACATGCATCACCGCGCAGGCCAGCGCCGCATCCGTACCAGGCCGAATGATCAGTCCGATGTCGGCCTGTTTCATTGTCGCGGTCTCATAGACGTCCACGACGATGATCTTTGCGCCGCGTTCCTTGCGCGCCTTGACGGCATGGGTCATGACGTTGACCTGCGTCGAGACCGGATTGGTGCCCCAGATGATCACCTGGTCAGATACCGCCATCTCGCGTGGGTCGGGCCCATACAGACGTCCGGTGCCGACGCTGTATCCCGGCCAGGCCAACGTCACGCAGAACGAGTCATAAAGCCGGGTGTATTTCTTGGCATGGATCAGCCGGTGGATCCCGTCGCGCATCACAAGGCCCATCGTGCCGGCATAAAAGTACGGCCAGATGGTCTCTGCACCATAAGCCGCCTCGGCCTTCAGGAACTGCTCGGCAACCTCATCAAGTGCGTCCTCGTAGGAAATCTCCTGCCAGTCGCCGCTGCCTTTGGCGCCCTTCCGCTTGAGCGCCTTGGTCAGCCGGTCGGGATGGTGCACCCGCTCGGCGTAGCGCGCCACCTTCTCGCAGATGACGCCCGCCGTATAAGTCTGATCCTTGGCGCCGCGGACCCGCCCGATCGTATGCGCATCGAGCACCTCGACATCAAGCGCACAGGTCGACGGGCAATCATGCGGACACACCGAATGACCGGTCGCGATGTTTGGGCGGATGTTCATTGATGGGGCTCCAGGGCCATGTAAATCTCTGCGGCGACAATACTGCATGGCTTGCCGATTTGGAACCGAATCTGTCCTGTTTCCTTGACCTTTGGGGCCCGGCGGTCCCATACGATTATTCAAGCAATCTGCAGTATGAGGATCTGAAGATGTCACAAGACGTTCTGGCGATAACGGGCGGTGCCAGTGGCATTGGTCTGGCCAGCGCCGTTGCCATGGCCGGTGATCATGGCGCCATCGCGCTGCTCGATCAAAATCCGGAGGCCCTTGCAACAGCGGCAAAGGATGCAGCATTCGGCGAGCGCCCGGTGCACACGTTTGAATGCGATGTATCGGACGCCGTTGCCATGATCGAACTCGCCAGGCGGGTCGAGACCGACATCGGTCCGGTCCGAACTCTCGTCACCTCAGCCGGCATATTGCATAACCCGGCCACCGTGCTCGATATGGATCTTGCAGAACACAACCGGGTCTGGGACGTAAACTACCACGGCACGCTCTACACCATCCGCGCCTTTGCCCCGGCGATGACCGAACGCGGCATCGGCGCCATCGTCACGCTCGGCTCGATCAACTCGTTCGCTGCCTTGCCGCTGCCGGCCTACTGCCCGTCCAAGACCGCACTCATGCGTCTGACCGAGATGCTGTCGGTCGAGCTTGGCCGCAAGGGGGTGCGGATCAACGGTGTTGCGCCGACCTATGTGCTGACCCCGGCACTGAAAGCCAAGATCGCATCCGGCGACCGTGATGAGAATCTCATCCGCAGGGCCGGCGCCCTTGATATGTTCGTCCACCCTGAACACGTCGCCTCGGTGATCCGCTTCTTGTGCTCCGATGCCGCCGCCGCTGTTACCGGCGTCATGCTGCCGGTCGATGCCGGCTGGCAGGCCGCAACCACTTTCAACACCTTCGTCGGCGGGGTGCCGTGGCAAGATTAGAGCTGAAAGACACGATGCCCGGATACATCGGCCCCGGCGGCCGGTTGCAGCCGCCGGTGCGCAAAGGCGGCGATGGCGATCAGGCTGGCGATGGCCAGGAAGGCGGTGGTGAAGTCTTGCGTAATCAGTTGATCATCGCCGCGCATCGCCCGCGACGTCTCCAGAACGAAGGCCGCAAGGGCAACGCCGGCTGATGTGAACAGCTGTTGGGCGACGGCAACCAGCGCGGTTGCCCGGCTCATCGAGGCTTCCGGAATGTCGGCGTATGCCACCGCGTTCAACGCGGTGAACTGCAGCGAGCGGAAGAACCCGCCGACCAGCAGCACGGCCGCGATGACTAGATGCGGCGTTGCCGGCGTGAACACCGCATAGATGCCGAGGAAGAATGCGCAGATCAGCGCATTGACCGTCAGCACCGTTCTAAAACCCCACCGCCTGAGGATCGCTGCGGCTGTAAACTTCATGACGATCGCGCCGAACGCGCCGGCCAGGATGATCAACCCGGAACGAAAGGCATCGAGGCCGAAGCCGACCTGCAGCATCAGCGGCAACAGGAACGGAATGGCGCCGATGCCAAGCCTGAACACACCGCCACCGGTAACGCTGGTGCGCAAGGTCGCAATGCGCAGGAGTTCAAGATCGAGGATCGGGTTTGCAACGCTGCGTGAACGCAACACATAGCCCGTAATCAACGTTGCGCCGGCACCCATCATTGACGGCGCCAGATAACTGGGAAGAATGTCACGGCCGTAAACGGTAAACCCGAAAATGAGTGTCGCCAGCCCGGTGCCGGCCAGGAAAAAGCCGGTCCAGTCGAGTTTGTCATCGCCATCAACCCGGGCATTCGGCATGTAAAGATGCGCCAGCACGATACCGCCGATCCCGAACGGAACATTGACCCAGAATATCCAGCGCCAGTCGTGGAACGTCGTCAGATAACCGCCGAGCGGTGGCCCGATCACTGGCGCCATCAGGGCCGGAATGGTCAGATAGGCCATCGCATCGATCATTCGGGTCTTTGGCACCGCCCGCAGCATGATCAGCCGGCCGACCGGCATCATCATGGCGCCGCCGACGCCCTGTGCGGCCCGCGCCATGATCAGCTCAAGAAGGCTGTCCGACATCGCGCAGGCAATCGATGAGCCGATGAAGACTACGATGGCCGTCTGAAACACCGGTCGCGCGCCAAACCGGTCGGCGCACCAGCCGCTGATCGGAATGAATACCGCCAGCGACAGCAGATAACTGGTCAGCGCCAGCTTGAGGATCACCGGATCCTCACCCAGATCACGCGCAATCGCCGGCAGCGAGGTCGCGATAACGCTTGCATCCATGTTTTCCATGAACAGCGCCGAGGCGACCACCAACGGGATCAGCCAGATCGGCGGCGCGTGTTCGGATGTCCGGGACGTCATGGGAGGCTAAAGACCATCAAAACAAAGGGTGCACAAGATGCATGTTCCCCCGCCCGTCGCAGCTAGCAGCACAATATCGTTCTATGGTACCAACTTCGCATGGCAATCTCATCGCTTGGATATCTCGGTGTGCGCTCCGACCGGCTGTCCGACTGGTCGGAATTCGGCGCTAAATTGTTGGGCATGCAGCTGTTTGACCGCGGCGGCAAAGCCCTGTCATTCCGCATGGATGATCACAAACAGCGGTTTGTTGTGTCCGATGAGCCGGGTGAAACGCTCGCTTTCATCGGCTGGGAGGTCGATCGGGCCGCCGATCTGGAAACTTATGCCGCGCGTCTCGACAATGCCGGTTTTGCTGTCGATTGGGGCAATTCGGACCTCGCCGGCCGGCGGTTTGTTGACAAGCTCATCGTCTGCAACGATCCCGACGGCAACCGCATTGAGTTGTTCCACAACCCGATGATCGCCGCCGATCCGTTTATCCCCGGCCGCCCGATATCGGGATTTCAAACCGGGCCGCTCGGCATGGGGCACGCCGTGCTGCACGTCCGTGATGCCAATCGGCTGTTGCCGTTCTACCGCGACCTTTTGGACTTTAACGTCTCCGATTATTCCCTGACGCCTTACCCGCTTTATTTCTTCCACATCAATGGCCGTCATCACAGTTTTGCAATGGTCGGTACCGGTAAGGCCGGCTTCCACCACTTCATGGTCGAGTTCCAGAACATCGACGATGTCGGCCAGGGTTATGATCTGGCCCAGCTCGAGGAAAACCGTGTTGCCTTCACGCTTGGCCGGCACACCAACGATTACATGCTGTCCTACTATGCCAACACGCCATCCGGTTTCTTCGTCGAGAGCGGCTGGGGCGGCCGGGTCATCGACCCTGAAACCTGGGAGCCGCATGAAACGACCGTCGGCCCGAGTTTTTGGGGTCATGAGCGCTTGTGTTTCCCTGAAGAGACCCGCACCAGACTGCGCGACATGCGCCTTGCCGCAGCAGCGGATGGCAAGCGCGCGCCGCTGGTTGCCGAGTGCCCCTGGCTCTACGGCGAGCTGGCCCGCTAACCTGGAATTTGAGCCACCATGCAGTTCGACGTCGTCATCATCGGCCTTGGACCTGTCGGCGCAGCGCTGGCCAACCTGCTCGGCCTGTTCGGCCTCAAGACAATGGTGCTCGAACGCGAGGCAGCCATCTACAACCTGCCGCGCGCTGTCCATTTCGATGATGAGGTCATGCGGATATTTCAGGCCATCGGCGTTGCCGAAGAGGTAGCGGGCGTTGCCCGGATCAACCCCGGTATGCGCTTTGTCGATGCCGACGGCACATTGCTGCTGGATTGGCCAAGACCTGAGGGCATCGGCCCTAATGGCTGGAACTCAAGCTACCGCTTCCACCAGCCGGACCTGGAGCAAATCCTCAGGCGATCGCTGGATCGTTTCGGCCATGTCACAACAAGGCTGAACACCGAATGCACCGCCATCGACGATCGCGGATCCCATGTTGAGGTGCACTACCGCAACAACCGAACCGGCGAGACCGGCCAGATCTCTGCTGGCTACCTCGTCGGCTGCGACGGCGCCCGCTCGTTCGTCCGCCAGACGATGCAGGCCGCCATGGACGACCTTGGATTCCGCGAACGTTGGCTCGTTGTCGATGTGCTCTTGAAACGTCCAAGGCCCGACCTTGGCGATCACACCGTCCAGTTCTGCGACCCGGCCCGTCCGTCGACCTATGTCCGTTGCCCTGAAAACCGGCGGCGCTGGGAAATCTCTTTGCGTGACGACGAAGATGCGGATGAGATTTCAACGTCCGGCTCGGTCTGGCAACTGCTGGCAAAATGGCTGACGCCGCAGGACGCCGAACTGGAGCGAAAGGCCGTTTACGAGTTCCGCTCGGTGGTTGCCGGCGAGTGGCGAAACGGCCGCCTGTTGCTCGCCGGTGATGCGGCGCACCAGACACCGCCGTTCATGGGCCAGGGCCTGTGCGCCGGCATCCGTGATGTCTCGAACCTCGCCTGGAAACTGGCCCGCTGTTCAACCGGCTGCGCCGATGACAGCCTCCTCGATACTTATGCATCAGAGCGCATCCCCCATGTCAGGCAGTATATTGAAACCGCCGTCCGCCTCGGCGGCCTGATCAACACCAGCGCGACGCAAGAGGCCTTGCAGGCAGCCTTCCCTCAAGCCGATGGATCAGCCCGCATGGCCAGTATCGCTCCGCCCTTGGGCCCCGGGTTGCACAATGCACAAGATCCGCGCGCCGGGCGCCTTTTCCCGCAAGCCGCGCTTGCCAATGGCGGCAGGCTCGACGATAAGTGCGGCACCGGATTTGCGCTGATTGTCGATGAGGACCTGTTGGCCGAACACGAACTTGACCGGTATGAAAAGTTTCTGGTCCAGACCACGCGCTCAGAACCGGAAATCAGGCGCTGTCTGGATCAAATGAACGCCAGGGCCGTGTTGCTCCGACCGGATCGCTACATCCTGGGGACAGCGGATACGACGACCGAACTCAAACACCTGGTGACGCAGGCATCCAAAACAAAAAAGGTGAGTTAGCTCATGAAGCTCTGTTCATATTCAATAAATGGAAATGCCGGTTACGGCATCGTCACGGACGCCGGCATCATTGCGCTTGGCGACCGCTATCCCGATAGCCCGACTCTGCGCCAGTTCCTGCACAATCACGGGGTTGGCGAAGCCGGGAAGGCTGCCGGCCAGGCACCGGATCTGCAGCTTGGCGATGTGACGCTGAAACCTGTCATTACCGATCCCGACAAGATCGTCTGCGTCGGCCTCAACTATCATGCCCACATCGAGGAAACCGGCCGTACCGTGTCCGAACAGCCGGTGCTGTTCCCGCGCTACGCGGGCAGCCAGGTCGGCCATGGCGAACCGATGATCAAACCACGGGAATCGGACAAATTCGACTATGAGGGCGAGCTTGCCGTCATTATCGGCACCGGCGGGCGCCGTATCAGTGAGACCGATGCCCTCAGGCATGTTGCCGGCTATGCCTGCTTCAACGACGGCAGCATCCGTGACTGGCAGCGCCACACCCACCAGTTCATGCCCGGCAAATGTTTTGCCAATTCCGGCAGCTTCGGCCCGTGGATGGTAACCGCCGACGAGATCCCGGATCCGGCAACCCTCACCCTCACAACCCGTCTCAACGGCGAGGTCATGCAGCACGCAACCTGCGATTTGTTGATCCACACCATTCCGGTCCTGATCAATTACATCTCGACGATCCTGCCCCTGCTGCCCGGCGACGTCATCGTCTCAGGCACCCCCGGCGGCGTCGGCGCCAGGCGCGACCCGCCGGTTTGGATGCGCGATGGCGACACCATTGAGGTCGAAATCGACAGCGTGGGCAAACTGGTCAACCCGATTGTCGCCGAGTGAAGCCGGCACAGCCCCTTTGCCTCAGTACGTCGAAACCGTGAAATCGCCGCTGACCGGCAGGTGCGCGACCGGGCTTTGTTTGCCGCCCGTAAGGCCGCGCACCGATTGCTTGACGAACCGGCCCAGTT
>JABDJG010000479.1 GCA_013002595.1 Hyphomicrobiales bacterium
CACATCGATTGACAATTGCGCCGGCAGGGACGTGCGCTGCGCCGGGTCCGACAAAGACGCGGTGTAAAGTGCGCCCTGGTCATCGAGAAACTTCTCCATGCCCGACAGACCGTGCGAGTCGACATCCACATACCCCAGCGTATGCGCGGCCAGCCGGCCCATCGGATAGACCCGCACCGTCTCGTTGCGGAAGCCGACGCCCGGCACACCCTGGTTGTGAATGGCCTTTTGTTGGGCCGGCGAAACTTCGCGCTTGAGCCACACAAAGGCCCGGTCCTTGGTCAGCTTCTTGTGCAAGACCTTGGCATCGAGTTCCGGCGCCACCACGGTCAACAATTCGATTGCCTCCTCGACATCGATGATCTTGCGTGGATTGGCCCACAGCGAGGCGATCTGGATATCGCTCGCCAGCAGCACGCCGTTGCGGTCAACAATGTCCGGCCGCGGCATCCGGTAGGTATCGCTGCGCGCCGTGCGGTGCACGTCCGGCGCCAGCATCGACAATTGCGCCGCACGCCCGGCAATCAGGGCAAAACACAATGCAAATCCGATCATCACCAGCCGCAGCCGGTTGCGGCCTGGCAAATCAGGCGCAGGATCGTTTGGATTTACCGGGTCGACAAGCCCCATTATTGATTATCTTTCAGTATGTTGCCAATCAAATCTCCAAAACCACTTGAAGGTTCGACCGCCGGCCGCATCGACACCACACCGGTCAATTCTTCACGGCGCACCAGCTGATAGGGCCGTGACTGGCGCAAGCCCAGGTGTTCTGCGGCCAAGCGCTCAAGCCGCTCCGGCCGGATCAGATAACTCCATTCCGCCTTGAGCAGCTTGATGGTTTCCTTTTCGGTGCTGATGTCGCGCTTGAGCGATGCAATATGCCGTTCGTGTTTGCGCATGGAGTGCTCAAGTGAATAGAGCACGAAGGCTGAGACAACCAGCCCGACAACCAGCATGCCATTGAAAACCTTCAACATGAAATCGCCTCCAGTTTGGGAACGCCAAGCCCCGGGTTTGCGGCATCGAACGCCAAAGCAGGGTGTGTTGTGCGCTCGCCGGCCCGCAGTCTGGCCGAGCGCGCCCGCGGATTGATGTCGACTTCCGCCGCACTGGGCACAACCCCGCCCCGCGACAGATCAACAAAACTGGCCGCCGGCCCTTCTTCGGCAGGCGGTGCATGGCGCGAGGGCCGTGCCGTCTTGCCGCTGCGCCCGGCAAAGAACCGTTTGACGATCCGGTCCTCGAGCGAATGAAACGACACCACAAGCAGCCGGCCGCCGGGCGCCAGCAGGTTTTCCGCCGCCGACAGTCCTTGCGCCAGCTGGTCCAGCTCGCCGTTGACGAAAATCCTCAGCGCCTGGAAGGTGCGCGTAGCCGGATGGATGCGCTCGCCCGGCCGTTTGCCAATGGTCTTTTCAATCAGGCTGGCCAGTTCGCTTGTCCGGCTGAAAGCCTGCTCGGCCCGGCGGCCGGCAATCGCCTTGGCAATCGAGCGGGCCCGCTTTTCTTCCCCCAGCACCGCGATGACGCGCTTGAGCTGGGCTTCCGGCAGGGCGTTGATCACATCGGCCGCGCTCGGCCCGGACTGTTCCATGCGCATATCAAGCGGCCCGTCCTTGATGAAGGAAAACCCGCGGGCCGCCTCGTCAACCTGCATCGAGGACACGCCGACATCGAGCACGACACCGTCGACAGCGGCAACTTCGAGGCCGGCAAGCAGCGAGCCCATATCGGCAAACCGTCCCTCGATCAGCGTCAGCCGGCCAGCGAACTCAGCGGCCATTGCCGCCCCGCCGGTGATTGCATCAGGGTCCCGGTCGATCGCATAAACCAAGCAGTCGGCTGCCCCCAGAATAGCCCGCGAATAGCCGCCGGCGCCGAACGTGCCATCCACATAGATGCCGCCGTCGCGCGGTTTCAGCAGTTCGACAACCTCGTCAAGCAGCACCGGGCGGTGTCGGTCATATCCGCTATTTGCCGGGGGTTCCCCCATTCAAGGCTCCACTGGATCAGGATCGGTTTTGATTGAGTCAATCAAAACCGATAAACCTGATCGACTTCAACATGTTGGAGGGCGATTCACGATATTGATTGGGTCAATCAGTATCGATCGCACTCCAGCACGGCATTCCGGGGCATTGACATGGCGCCGGAATAGTTAAAATTCGTTAGGACTTTGCGCTGATTGTACTTAACAAATGGTTGCCAAACTGAGTCAGGGCTGAACAAAAACCGTGCACGGCGCGTGCAGTTTTTCCGATAAAGGGTGAGGCCGGCAACTGTTCCCAGGGCAGTAAGTCCAGACGCCAGTCTTTACTCCGATCAGCCGAACAGATTGTGCCGCACCAGGCCGTCCATGATCCATGTGTTGCGTTCATCGTCCGGATAAGGCTGCCAGCCCTTCATTCTGGCAACATAGCCGGGATCGATCCTGTCGCATTTTTCAAGCACACCACGCGCTTCTTCAACCTGATCGAGATGCGCAATGCACACCGCATGGCGAAACAGCGCTTCGGGCAGGTCCGGGCGCAGCAGCATGCCTTTTCGGCTCCATTCGGCTGCCTGCTCGAGCTCCCGTTGCGACAGGAGCGCCCGGGCGAGATAGGCCATGTACCGCCACCGGACCGGGTCGAGCGGATTGAGCGTCAAGGCACGTTCCAGTTGCACGATGCCGTTTTCCGCATCGCCCATCAGGTCGAGGCGGTTTCCAACCGCCAGGGCGGCCTGGGCAAAATTGGGATTAAGTTCCAATGCTCTTTGTGCCTCGGCAAGTCCCAGTGCGGCATCGCCGCTCCACACGTAAACCGAGCCAAGCGCCATATGTGCAACAGCTGAGGAGTTATCTATCGCAACAGCACGTTGAGCGGCCTCAAGGCCCTTTGTCAGCAAGATGTCCTCACCCTCGCCGCGCAGCAGCATGACCTGTTTTGCACAGCACCAGCCCAATCGTGCCCATGCATCGCAATAGTTGGGGTCCTTGCTCACAGCCTGTTCGAACAGGTCCGTTGCCGTCTGATTGCTTTGTATGGTGTCGTTATGGAACCATTCCATACCACGCAGATACAGATCCCAGGCGGTCAGATCGTCTGTCGGTTTGGCCGCCGACCGGCGTTGTTCGAAGTGCTCGAGCTCGGGAATGATCTTTGCTGCGATCCGGTGGGTAATCTCGTCCTGCACATCAAAGATATCTTCAAGCTGGCGGTCGAACTTGTCGGCCCAGACATGATGCCCGTTGTCGGCATCGATCAGCTGCGCGGTGATCCTCAGGCGGCTGCCAGCCTTGCGCACACTGCCCTCCAGAATGTATCTGGCGCCCAGTTCCCTGGCAGCGTCCTGGATGCGCACGGATTGCCCCTTGTAGGTGAAGCTCGAATTGCGGGCGATGACCGGGAACGAGCGCCACAGCGACAGCGCCGTGATGATGTCTTCGGTCAGCCCGTCGGAGAAATAGTCCTGCTCGGGATCATTGCTCATATTGGCAAACGGCAGGACGGCAACCGCCGGCAGCTTGATGCCTGGCGCATCGCCGCCAGGCGCAACCGCGCCCGGCCCGCTGCCGCCGATCTGATAGGCCTGTATCGGCTCGGCAATGTTCTTCAGGCTCTTGCGCCCGAGGTCATGACATTCGATCGGCAGTTTGGCGCGCACCAGTCGGTAAATGTCCTCTGAAATACAGATCGTCCCGGGTTCGGCCTCGCCTTCCAGCCGGGCAGCGACATTGACACCATCGCCGAACACATCACCGTCTTCGATCAGCACATCGCCCAGATGTATGCCAATACGCAGGTCCATCCGGCGATCGTCCGCGACATCGCCATTGAGCGTCTCAAGCGCGCGCAATACCTCGATCGCGCACTGCACACTGTCAACGGCGCTGGCGAACTCCACCAGGACGCCATCGCCGGTGCTCTTGAAGATCCGCCCGCGAAACCGCTGAGTTGCCGGTTCGAAGGTCTCCCGCCGAAAGGTCTGCATCCGGTCGAATGTGGCCTTTTCATCAGCCCCCATCATGCGGCTGTAACCAACCACATCGGCAACCAGAATTGCCGCAAGATGCCGCTCGACGCGATCGCCTGTCATTGAGCTGAATTCCTTCAGACCTGTCGCCAATCGAGGATAGCCTACGGCAACCGTTTGTTGAATTGATTTAATTTTGCCAGCCGGCCTGTAAGCCGGGTTCTGTCCACGAAGGCGAGCCTTCGCTGGATGACCATTCATCTGGGATGCATGTCGCCATGCACCTCGCGCGACCAACCCGGACGGCAATCTGAAACCGATGCGGATCCATAACGATCCCGGCCGTCCCTATTCGGTCTTGCTCCCGGTGGGGTTTACCGTGCCGGTCCTGTTGCCAGGCCCGCGGTGCGCTCTTACCGCACCCTTTCACCCTTACCTCGCCAAGGCGTGGCGGTTTGCTTTCTGTGGCACTGTCCCTGGGGTTGCCCCCGCCGGGCGTTACCCGGCACCGTTGTTCCATGGAGCCCGGACTTTCCTCCCGAGAGACCCGGCTTTGACAGCTGGAACCCCCAGGCGGTCATCCGGCCGACTGGCCCCTTTGAGATAGGCGGTACGACCTTACCGGTCAAGCGATCGGCGATGACGGCAAAGTATCGATCAGGTGCTTAAGTGTTTCGATTGTCGACTGATCGGCGACCCCGTCGACCTGGCCGGGGCGGAAATGGCGTTGGAAAGCCTCAACGACAATGCGGGTCTGCTCGTCGTAATCACCGGTCACCGGCGCATTATAGCCATAGGCCGACAACAGTACCTGCAATGCCGAGACCGGGTCGCCCTGATCGCCAAGCTGCAGGAACACGCCGCCGCCGAGCGGGGCGGGCTCAACCCAATGCCCGATACCGGCGTCATGCAGCCGCCGCCAGTCGAACTTCTCGCCCGGATCCCACTTGCGCCCCGGCGCCACATCGGAATGCGCCAGGACACGCTCAGGCGCAAAGTCATGCCGCTCGATGATGTCGCGGCACAGCTCGGTGACGGCTGCCATCTGTTCAGGCGGGAAATCGGGATAGCCGTTATTGTGGCCCAGGTTCTGGATCTCGATGCCGATCGAGCGCGAATTGATGTCGCTCTCGCCGCGCCAGCACGCCTCGCCGGCATGCCAGGCGCGCATGTCCTCACCCACCATCTGGGTAATCTCACCGGCCTCATCGACCAGATAGTGGCATGAAACTGCCGATTCAGCGCAGGTCAGCCACTGGCGTGACACTTCCGCGCTCTTCATGCCGGTATAGTGCAACAACAAGATATCGGCCTGTTTGCCGTCGCGCCGCTCGTTGACATTGACCGCCGGCACCCAGCAGTGCTCAAGCCGCGTCCGCGTCATAGGCCACGCTCGCGGGCAACCAGTTCATAGGCCGAATTGATCGCCGCCAGCCGATCGGTGGCAATCGCGATCAGCTCTTCGGGCACGCCGGCGGCAATGTGCCTGTCGGGGTGATTGTCGCGCACCAGCGCGCGGTAATGCTGGCGCAGCTCGTCATCAAGCACGCACGGCTCGATGCCGAGCACTTCGTAGGGATCGTTTTCGGCAGCCTTGACATGGCGCGCACTGATGCACCGGAACCGGCTCTCGAGCCCGAAGATGCCGGCCACCGATCTGAGATATTCAAGCTCCTCGTCATTCACCACACCATCCGCCTTGGCGATGTGGAACAGGCCGTCCATGACATCTTCCAGAACTTCCGGCCGGTCGGTGAACAAGCGCGCCACCTGGCGGGCATAGGCGTCATAGCCGGCAACATCCTGCTTGGCCAGATTGAACACCCGCGCGACGTTGGCCAGCTCTTCCGGCTGGATATGGAACACCTGGCGGAACGCGGCAACCTCATCTGCGGTAACCACGCCATCGGCCTTGGCCATCTTGGCGCCAAGCGCAATCATGCCGATGGTGAAAGCAACGCTCGACTGCGGATCACGCTCGCGCGGCTGGCCGGTGATGCGCTTCAGGACCGTCAGCAGAGAATCGCCGACCGCGGCCACGGCCTCGGAAATGGTTTGCCAGATAGACATGGGCGAAAGTTTACCGGATTCGGCAGCTCAAATGACAATGAATTCTGTGTAATGCGGCAATCGCGCACGGCAGTTCTTCGCCCAGCCAAGACAACGCGGACCGCAGACTTTGGCAAAAGTGGCCCTTTGCTTAGTCTGCTACAGACCCTACAACGTCAGCCCCTACCTAGAGAGCCGGCAAATTCCAATGTTACCGCTGTCCGACACCGCCAAAGGCTATCTGCTTGGCCTGACCGCCGTGATCATCTTCGGTTTGACCTTGCCGGCGACCCGCATGGCGGTTGCCGAGCTGCCGGCGACATTTGTCGGTCTTGGCCGCGCGCTGGTTGCCGCCGCCATCGCCGCACTGTTTTTGCAGTTCGGCAATGCGCCGCGCCCGAGCCGCGCCCAGATCGGCAAACTGGCGCTGGCCTCTGCCGGCATCATTTTCGGTTTTCCGCTGTTGTCGGCAATCGCCATGAAGACCGCGCCGGCTGCCCATGGCGGCGTGGTCCTTGGCATCCTGCCGCTTGCCACCGCGCTCGCCGGTGTCGTGTTTGCCGGTGAGCGCCCATCGATCGGCTTTTGGATCTGCGGCCTGATCGGCAGCGCTGCGGTCATCATCTTTTCACTGCTCGACGGCGGCGCTGAGATTTTCAGCGCCGATATCCTCCTGGTGCTGGCGGTTATCTCCGCTGCCGTCGGCTATGCCGTCTCCGGCGATCTGTCGCGCACCCTCGGTGGCTGGCAGGTCATCTCATGGGCGCTGGTGATCTCGGTGCCGACCCTGTTGATCCCGGTGATCTGGGTCCTGCCGGACGTCAACTGGATGGCCAGCGCGCAGGCCTGGGCCTCGTTTGCCTATGTCGCCGTCTTCAGCCAGTTTCTCGGCTTCTTCTTCTGGAACAAGGCCATGGCGATTGCCGGCATTGCCAGGATCGGCCAGCTCCAGCTGTTCCAGATCTTCATCACCCTGATCGGCTCCTGGGCCCTCGTTGGCGAAACCATCAAACCGGTCACCATCGCGTTTGCCCTCATCGTCTTCACCGCCGTCTGGTTCGGCCGCAAGATGCAGGTCAGGCGCAGCTAGAACACCCCGGCATCCAGCCCGGCGGCCATTGCCATGCCGAGGTCGCGGGCCTGATCGATGAAGTCCTCGCGCCATTCGCCCTTGCACAGGACCGGTTCCTGGACCTGTTTCCAGCGCAGGCCTGTGGTGATGCTCTCGATGGCGCGGCGGGTGCCGGTGCCGTCAAGGCCAGCGCGGATGTAAAAGCTGAACGGCAGGCCTTCGGTCTCCTCGATCACCGGATAATAGCACCGGTCGAAAAAGTCCTTCAGCGCACCGGACATGTAGCCAAGGTTCTCCGTCGTCCCCAGGATGATGGCGCTGGCGGCCTTCACATCCTCCGGCCCGGTATCGAATGGCGACACGGCCCGCACGTCAACGCCGTCGATGTCCGGGTGGTTTGCGCCCTCTTCCACCGCATCGCGCAGGGCCTGCGTGTTCGGTGAGGGCACATGGCCGATGATCAGGAGGACCTTGCCCATCTTTATTCACGCCCCGTCATTGATGTCCCATTACTTATGCCCCATGACCGGACGCGGCTTATAGGCACGCTCCAGCGCTGCAATGGTCTTGGCATCGAGCTCGATCTCCAGCGCGCCGAGCGCATCGCTAAGGTGGTGCGGTTTGGTCGCCCCGATGATCGGCGCGGTGATGCCCTTGGCCAGCGTCCAGGCAAGCGCCACCTGGGCCGGTTTGACGCCGAGCCGGGCAGCGACCTTTTCGACCTGCGCCAGGATCGCATAATCCTGTTTGGTGCCGAGATAGTTGCGCCCGGTGCTGTCGGTCTCGCCGCGCGCGGTGGCCTTGCCGTCCTTGGGCCGGTTGCCGGCCAGGAACCCGCGCGCCATCGGTGACCACGGCACCAGCGCAACCCCTTCCTGCTGGCAATAGGGGATCATCTCGCGCTCTTCTTCGCGGTAGCACAGGTTGTAGAAATTCTGCATGGCAACGAACCGCGCCCAGCCGTTGCGTTTTTGCATCTCGCGCATCTGGACGAACTCGCGGGTCCACACCGATGAACAGCCCAGATAGAGCACCTTGCCAGCCCTGACCACGTCGTTGAACGCATCCAGATGTTCCTCCATCGGCGTGATGCCGTCGAGCCGGTGGATGTAGTAAAGATCGATATAGTCGGTCTTGAGCCGCTTCAGCGTTGCATCGATCGATTCCATGATGTGCTTGCGCGACAGCCCGCGCCCGTTCGGCTCATCGTTCATGAACATGCCGACCTTTGAGGCGATCACCAGTTCCTCGCGCGGGCGCGCCGGCAACAGCACATTGCCGAGGATTTCCTCGCTGACCCCGGCGGAATAATAATCCGCCGTATCGAAAAAGTTGATCCCGGCATCTAGCGCTGCGTGCAGGAACGGTTTCGATGCTTCTTCACCGAGTACCCAGGGATGCACCTTCCAGCCCGGCGCGCCGTAGCTCATGCAGCCGAAACACAGCCTGGAGACCTGCACGCCCGTAGTGCCCAATTGCACATAGTCCATTCAATCTGCTCCCAAATATTGCGCCATCACATGGATTTAACAAGCACACCTGATTCATTTTGTGAAGACAGGCCTCCAATCCGTCATCCCGGCCTTGAGCCGGGACCCAAGGGCTACACAGAAAAGCCTCGCGAGCCGCTTTCTAGGTCCCGGCTCAAGGCCGGGATGACGGGTAGGAATGCTAGCCAACTGTTACATCTCGACCTCATAGCCTGTAGCAACGCTCACCGGGTGCTCTGCCATCCGGTCGCACCAGGCCGCAAGGCCGGCATGTGCCGCGATCAGCTCCGGCCCCCGTTCGGTCCGGCGGAAATAGGCGAGCGCCGCCCACATGTAGATGTCCGCCAACGACAGTGCCGGTCCGGCCATCCAGCTCGGCCCCATCAGGCAAGCCACAACTGCAAGCACTTTGGCCGCTGCATCCCAGCTTTCTGCCGCGACCTCGCGATCCTCAGCCGTCTCGGGCACGTAGCACTTCCACACCAGCGCCGGATAAGCATAGTTGTCGACGATGCGCATCAACTGGCGCATGCGTGTATGGTGTGCTGCATTGCGGCACTCGAGTGGCGGGCCATCAAACGCCCTCTCCACATAGCTGACAATCGCATCGGTCTCGAACAGCGCGAAGTCGCCATGCTCAAATGCCGGTATCTTGCCAAACGGTTGCCGCTCCAGGTGGTCGTGTCCCGGTCCGCCATCGGCAAACACATCCACCGGCATCAGCTGATAATCGACCCCTTTGGCGGCCAGCGCCATCCGGCAAATTCGCACATAGACGCTATAGGTTGCGCCATACAGATGAACCGGTGCATCTTGCATGGACGAACTCCTTATATCTGCTGACCTTTGGTCATGGCCACCCGAATGGGAATCAACTAAGAGACGCCTTCGCGCACTCCATTTGATTATTTGGAACAAGAGGCTGCAGGAGCATAGCTCCGACGGGGAAATAACAAAATGTGGGATTTCTGGATAGATCGTGGCGGCACGTTTACCGATGTCGTTGCGCGCCGGCCTGACGGCGAAATTGTCGCCTATAAACTGCTGTCCGAGAACCCGGAGAACTACAAGGACGCCGCGGTCCAGGGTATCCGCGACCTGATGGGCCTGAAGGCAGGCGAGGCTGTGCCCGCCCGGAAAATCGCCACCGTCAAGATGGGCACCACCGTTGCCACCAATGCGCTGCTCGAGCGCAAGGGCGACCGCACCTTGCTGGTTACCACCAGGGGTTTCCGCGATGCACTGGAGATCGGCTACCAGGCCAGGCCCCACCTGTTCGACAAGCACATCATCAAGCCGGAATTGCTCTATGAGCAGGTCTCCGAGGTCACCGAACGCATCAATGCCCACGGCGATGTCCTCACACCGCTCGATGAAGACGAAGCCCGCAAGGACCTCAAGCGCGCTTACCGCGATGGCATCCGTTCGGTCGCCATCGTCTTCATGCATGGCTACCGCTACCACGATCATGAAAAGCGCATTGCCGCGATGGCCCGCGAGATCGGCTACACCCAGGTCTCGGTCAGCCATGAAGTCTCACCGCTGATGAAGCTTGTCGGCCGCGGCGACACAACCGTTGTCGATGCCTACCTGTCCCCGATCCTGCGCCGGTATGTCGAACAGATCGCCAGCGAGCTCGGCATTTCAGGCAAGGACAATAAGTCCAAGCTCAAGCTCATGTTCATGCAGTCGAATGGCGGGCTGACCGCGGCCGACCTGTTCCAGGGCAAGGACGCCATCCTGTCCGGGCCGGCCGGCGGTGTCGTCGGCATGGTCGAGACCGGCGAGATGGCCGGCTTTGACAAGCTGATCGGCTTTGACATGGGCGGCACCTCAACCGACGTTGCCCATTATGACGGCGAGTTCGAACGTGCCTTTGAGACCGAGGTTGCCGGTGTCCGCATGCGCGCGCCGATGATGCGCATCCACACGGTTGCCGCCGGCGGCGGTTCGATCCTGCATTTCGACGGCTCGCGCTTCCGCGTCGGCCCGGACAGCGCCGGCGCTAACCCGGGCCCGGCGTGTTATCGCCGCGGCGGTCCGCTGGCGGTCACCGATGCCAACGTCATGCTCGGCAAGATCAGCCCCGAGCATTTTCCCTCGATCTTCGGCCCCAACCAGGACGAGCCGCTCGATCTGGAAGCCGTTCAGGCCCGGTTCGCCGAGATCGCCGATGCCGTTGCCGATGGCCGCACGCCCGAGGAGGTCGCCGAAGGCTTCATCCGCATTGCCGTTGAGAACATGGCAAACGCCATCAAGAAGATCTCGGTCCAGCGCGGCTATGACGTCACCCGGTACACGCTTCAATGCTTCGGCGGCGCCGGCGCCCAGCACGCCTGCCTGATCGCCGATACACTCGGCATGAAGACCGTGCTCATCCACCCGCTTGCCGGTGTCCTGTCGGCCTACGGCATGGGGCTCGCCGACATTCGCGCATCGCGCGAGATGGCCGTTGAAGCAAAACTTGCAACGGGGCTTGAATCGGACCTTGGCAAACTGTCGGCAAGGCTTTCCAGACAAACCGAAAAAGAACTCGTCGGCCAGTCGGTAAAGCGCGCCGAGGTCACCACCTATGCGCGCGCCCATCTGCGCTATGACGGCACCGACAAGGCCCTGATCGTACCGCTCGGCAAGGCCGTGCGCATGCGTCATGACTTTGAAGACCAGCACAAGAAACAGTTCGGCTTCATGACGCCGGAAAAGGCCGTCATCGTTGAAGCGATCTCGGTCGAGAGCGTCGGCGGTTCCGCCAAGATCGCCGAGCGGTCATCACGGCGTTCAACCGCCAAGCCTCAGGCCCTGACCCGCAGCAAGCTGTTTGCCGGCGGCCGCTGGCGCAAGGCGCCGATCTATGACCGGGCCGAACTGAAAGCCGGCCACAAGGTGCAAGGGCCCTGCCTGATCATCGAAGCCCACAACACCACCGTCGTCGAAGACGGCTGGGCCGGCGAGATCACCCCCAAGCGCCATCTGCTGCTGACCCGCGTCAAGCGCCTGCCGAGGCGCGTTGCCATCGGCACGACCGCCGATCCGGTCATGCTGGAGGTGTTCAACAACCTGTTCATGTCGATCGCCGAACAGATGGGCGTCACGCTGGAGAACACCGCCTATTCGGTCAACATCAAGGAGCGGCTCGATTTCTCCTGCGCCGTCTTCGATGACGACGGCCAGCTCATCGCCAACGCCCCGCACATGCCGGTCCATCTCGGCTCCATGGACCGCTCGGTCGAAACCGTCATCAAGAACAACCCGAAGATGGCGCCGGGCGATGTCTATGTACTCAACGCCCCCTATAACGGCGGCACCCACCTGCCCGACATCACCGTCGTGACCCCGGTGTTCGATGATGCCAACAAGAAAATCCTCTATTACGTTGCCAGCCGCGGCCATCATGCCGATGTCGGCGGCATTGCGCCGGGCTCGATGACCCCGCGCGCCACCGACATCAACGAAGAAGGCGTCGTCATCGACAACTTCAAGATGGTCGACCGCGGCAAGCTGCGTGAAAAAGAGCTCCACGAGTTGCTCAGTTCGGGCCCCTACCCGTGCCGCAACCCGGATCAGAACATCGCCGATCTCAAAGCCCAGGTCGCAGCCAATGAAAAGGGCGTCCAGGAACTGCGCAAGATGGTCGACCAGTTCGGCCTGAAAGTGGTCCAGGCCTACATGCGCCATGTTCAGGACAACGCCGAGGAGAGCGTGCGCCGGGTGCTCGATGCCCTGCACGACTGCGAATTCGAATACGAGATGGACCAGGGCTGCATCATCAAGGTCGCGATCTCGGTAAACCACACAAAGCGTACCGCCAAGGTCGATTTCACCGGCACCAGCGAGCAGCAGGCGAGCAACTTCAACGCCCCGCGCCCGGTCACCCGCGCCGCCACGCTCTATGTGTTCCGCGTCATGGTCGGCGACAACATCCCGATGAACGCCGGCTGCATGAAGCCGATCGAGCTGATCATCCCGGACGACTGCATGCTGCAGCCGAAGTATCCCGCCGCCGTCGTTGCCGGCAACGTCGAGGTCTCGCAAGCCGTCACCGACACACTGCTCGGCGCGCTCAATGCGATGTCGGCCTCGCAGGGCACCATGAACAATTTCAACTTCGGCAACGCCGCCTACCAGTACTACGAGACGATTTGCGGCGGTTCGGGCGCCGGCGATGGCTTCAACGGCACATCGGCCGTTCACACCCACATGACCAATACCCGCCTGACCGACCCGGAAATCCTCGAATACCGCTACCCGGTGCTTCTGGAAAGCTTTGAAGTCAGGCGCGGCTCGGGCGGCAAGGGCAAATGGCACGGCGGCGACGGCACCAACCGCACGGTCGTCTTCAACGAGATTATGGACGTCTCGCTGCTGACCGGCCACCGCCGCATCCCGCCGTTCGGCCTGGCCGGCGGCAGCCCCGGTGAATGCGGCGAAAACTGGTGCCGCCGCGCCGATGGCACCCTGGAGAAACTGGAGCACTGCGACCAGACCGTCGTCCACCCCGGCGATGCCATCATCATCAAGACGCCAAGTGGCGGCGGCTATGGGCGTTAACCTGTAGCGGCATACGGACTCGCCAGCCGGACTGCTGCCTGTTAACTTTCCGTAGAGGAAGTTGGAAATGGCAACACGAGGCGGCCCCCCATGCCCGGAAAACCCGGCGGCAACATCTATCAAGGCACCAGCGGCGATGACCTGTTTGTTCTGGCAAGTGCCGATCTGAAGAATGCTACATTCATAGGCGGTCTCGGCTTCGATACGCTGCAGATGAGCAACACTGGCAAACTGGTCTTCAATCACAAAAGCTATAAAGAGATGTCCGGCATTGATTCGCTGGATTTCTCAGGCCATGCCGGCGGCACGCTGACCATCAAGCTGCGCGGATCGATGGTCGCCCAGACCGACGCCGGCCTGTTGACCATTGTCGCCGGCAGCGCCGGTATCGACAGCCTGCAGGCCGCTGAAACCGGTCTCGGCACCATCCAGATCGCCGGCACCGGCACGGTGGCCCTTGCCGATGGCGCAGACAATGTGGTGACCATTGCCGATGGCTCTACCGTCACCGTCACCGGCGGGTCCGGCAACGACACCATTACCGCATCATCGACCGGCTCAACCCTTGATGGCGGCGCTGGCTCTGACCAGCTCATGGCCGGCAGCGGCGCCGACGACATCATCTTCACCGCCGGCTACGGCAGCGACCAGATCGGCAGTTTCGATGTCGCTCTGGACACCGTTTCGCTGAGCGGCATAACGGCAACCAGTTTCGCCGACCTGCTCGCCCTCATTGGCGATGACGCCACCGGTGCCATCCTCGATCTCGGCAATGGCGATCAGCTGCAATTGACCGGTGTCGCGAAATCCTCGCTGACCACGGCCAACTTCCTGGTCGATGGCCAATCGTTGCCGGATCAGCCCGCCGGTCCCGAAACCATCTATATCGATGTCGGCACCACCGCTGCCGAGCTCAATGCGATCATCGCCGGCGCCGGTGCCGGATCGCTCATCATCCTGCGTGACGGCACCCATGTGTTTGACCAGACCATCACCATTTCGAGGGATGACATCTCGCTGATGGGCGAGAGCGAGGCCGGCACCATATTGCAGTTCAGCTTTGCCGCCGGCAGCGAAGGCCATGGCATCGCCGTCACCGCCGGCGCCAAGAGCTATATCGCCAATGCGACCGACGCCATTGCCGCGGGCGCAACCTCGATCACCATGGCCGCCGGCCACGGCATCACCGCCGGTGACATGCTGTATATCCAGCAGGACAACACGCAAGAATATCTCGATGCGGGCGGCTGGACCAATGTCTCGTGGGAAGATGCCGACAACCGTCCGTTCCGCGAGATGATCGTTGAGGTCGACTATGTCGACGGCAACACCATCTACCTGAAACACCAGATCGCCTACGACATGGATTTGGGGCTTGCCGAGGTCTACAGCATCGACATGCTGACCGGCATCGCATTGTCCGAATTCACTGTCACCTACGATCTCGGCACGCCCAACTCATACGATTTCGCCAACTCCTTGCCGGCCTATGAGGGTCTTGCCGCAGTCTATCTGAAAGGCACGACCGGCGCCTCCTTGAGCGGCATCTCCATTCTCGATACGGCCAGCCATGGGTTCGACATTCGCTCATCGATCGATCTGACAGCTGACGACCTCTATGTCTCGGGTGCCCACAACAAGGGCGGCGGCGGCAACGGTTACGGCATC
>JABDJG010000293.1 GCA_013002595.1 Hyphomicrobiales bacterium
GGATGATGACGCCTTTTTCCGGATCGCGGCCAACCCGCAACCAGCTGGAGAACAGATACCACGGCACCGCCATAGCACTGGCGAACAGGGCCATCAGTCCACTATTGCCAAAAAGCCAGGTCATCGCCTGATCGCCTGCGCCGGGTGCTGCGACAATTCCTTTCGGCCAGCCGACCGACACGGTCATCTCTTCTTGCGGCGCCAGTTGCCGGGTCGCCGTGAACTCGGCAACCGTGTCCGATATCCGCGATACCGAAAAATCCTTGCCGGTCGACCCGCGCCGGCCGGTATAAGCCGCGGTCTGCAAGATCGTGGCGCCGGCCGGCAGAATGATGCGGGCAGTGACCTTGTTGATCGGAAAGGTCCAGCGATTGCCGGTCACATTCCAGTAAATCTCGTCATACCGCTCGAAGTAACCCAGCTGGTGGGCCATGGAATAGCGGAACGTATAGGTGTAGACGCCCGGATCGAGCCGCCGGTGTCTTTGCCCTGCATAGATGCGGATGTTCTCGCCAAGCCGTTCGGTGAAATGGGCATCGCCGGTAGCCGTGCTGTCCACCTTCAAAAGCTTGAACCCGGCCGGACGGCGATCGCCGAGCGAGCTAATGTAATTGACCGGCAGCTCGCGATAGATGCCGCGCTTGATCTGGCGGCCTTCGGCGCGCACCGTGATGTTCTCGGTGACGATGATGCCGCCGTCACTTTGAACTTCGATCAGGCTGTCGAATTGCAGGATTTCCTCGCGCGCGGCAGCAACGGCCGGCCAGGACAACAACACCGCCAACAGCAGCGATATGGCGATACGGCGCAAAGGATCGGACACTGCAGCACCCATTACCAGCCGCCGCCCCCGCCACCACCGCCGCCGCCGCCGGAAAAGCCGCCGCCGCTGGAGCCGGAGCCGGAGGACACCGGCACCGCAGACGCCATACTGCTCGACATGGCTGAGATCATGCCCTCGGTTGCACGGCCCAAACCACGATTGCCCCACCGTCGGCCGCGATACCAACTGGGCTGATAGCCATCATCGCGCTCAGCCGGCACCATCCGCGCCATATGATCGGCAAAGGCGTTCGACCAGGGTCTTTCAACATCGAGCGCGATGGCGAACGGCAAGAGCTTTTCGAACAGCTGCTCGGTCATGTCCGGCGCATCGTTCATGTTCATGCGCTCGGACTCGGCAACGGACATGTAGAGCTTCAGGCCTTCAATCATGTCCATGGTGCGCCGGCCGAGCGGCGTTGGTGCGCGCAGCAGGTATGCAAACACAGCGATTGAAAGCAACATCACTGCAACCGCCACTATTGACAGAATGGTTTCAGGTGAGAACTCGAAATCGCCGGTCCCGACAAAGGCCTTACCGAAGTTTCCAAAGAAGATCAGAGCTATGGCCGGTCCGATGTATCCTGTGATGCCGCTCTGCTTGAGGCCATGAATGCCGGCAATAACGACGACCGAGCCGAAAGCTGCCAGAACGGCCATGACGATGAAGACACCGGCCTGTGTACCGGATGGCTGCTGGATCAGGAAATAGGCCGCGACACCAACCACGCCAAGCACCGCGGCAATCCAGAAATGCCCGTAATTGTCATTGAAATAGATCCCTCGGTGCTCTCCCTTAATTGCCTTTTGAAAGTTTTTGCGGATGGTTGAAAACCTCGAGGCATTGCTCTTGTTGAACGTGAAACTGTCGCCGGTGGCAAACAGAGCCCTGTGCAACGCATACTCGCCCGATGGCAAATCGTTGATGTTGCGATCCTTCAGGTAGACGGTTACTTCGTCGCCGTCTTCTTCCAACGAAACACGCTTTTTGACCGCAAGCGAGATCAAGGCGGCGATCAAGGCACGGGACGCACCTCTGCCCGCTGACTTGAGCTTCATGTAGTGAATGTAGCTGATCGCGGCCGGAGAAAGGCCTTCAGGCGGGGTAAACAGCGGAATGATGACACCCTTTTCGGGATCGCGCCCGACACGCAGCCAGCTCTTGAACAGGTACCATGGCACGGCCGCCGCACTGGCCAGCAGGGCCAGAAGGCCGATATTGCCGAACAGCCAGGAAAAGGTCTTTTCGCTCGCCGTCGGCTCGACAACGAAGCCTTTGGGCCAGCCGACCGCGACAGTCATGCCCTCACCGCGGGCAAGCGGGCGGGTCGACTTGAACTCGACGATGTTGTCGCCGATCGTGCGGGCATCGTAATCGGTGCCGGTTTGACCGCGCCGGCCGGTATAGCCGGCAGTCTGGAGGACTTTGGCGCCTTCAGGCAACACGATCCGGGCTGTCACCTGGACAATCGGGAACGACCAGCGGTTGCCGGTGACATTCCAGTAAATCTCGTCGAAATCGTCAAAGAAGCCGACATGGCCCACCATGGAATAGCGGAACGTGTAGGTGTAGGTCCCGGGGCTCAGATAGCGGCTTGTCTCGCCGGCATAGATGCGCAGGTGCTCGCCTTCACGCTTGGTGAAATGGGCATCGCCGGTGACGTTGCTGTCGACGCCGAGCACCTTCACGCCTGACTTGTGGTGCTCACCCTTGCGGTCGACATAGCGGTACGGCAAGTCGCGATAGATGCCGCGTTTGATATTGCGGCCCTCGGCGCGCACCGTGATTGTCTCGGTGACGAGGACATCGCCGTTCGTCTGGACCTCGACCAGGCTCTTGAAGTGGATAATTTCCTCGCGGGCCAGAACCGCCGACGGCGCGGCCAGCAGCAGCAGAAAAGCTAGTGTGGCGGCAAGGCGGCCCATCGGGAGATCAGAACTCCACTGTCGGCACCGCACGTTCACTGTCGTCCATGATCTCGAAAAACTCCGCCTTGATGAACCTGAAATAGTTGGCGATCAGGTTGCTGGGGAAGGACTCGACCAGCACATTCAGATTACGCACCGAGCCGTTGTAATAACGGCGCGACATCTGGATCTCGTTTTCGATCTCTTCGAGCGCGTTCTGGAACTCAAGGACGTTCTTGTCGGCTTTCAGATCCGGGTAGTTCTCCATCACCGCAAACAGCTTCAACAGGCCGCCCGAGAGTGCCTGCTCGGCCTGCGAGCGCTCGGCAGGTGACTTGCCCTCGGCTGCTTCGGCATTGGCGCGCAGACGCGTCACCTCGGTCAGGATATCCTTTTCGTGCTTCATATAGCCTTTGACGGTGGCGAGCAGATTGGGAACGAGATTGGAGCGCCGCTTGAGCTGTACATCGATGCCGCTCCAGCCCTCCTCGACCATGGTCTTGTTCTTGACAAGACGGTTGTAGATGTTGATCGCGTACAGAATGACGGCGACAATAGCGGCGCCGAGCGCCAACAATCCGATCATGATGGTGTTCCACTCCTGGTTACCGGGAATCGCCCGCAGATGCTGCATGATGAGGCAGCAAGACGCAAGGTCAAGCCTTCCATTTGATCGAGCAGCCCATGGAGGGCGTTTGATCCGCCGGTCCCTTGCCGGTGCGGGCAATCTGCAGCATTGCCTCATAGAGTTCGCGGCGGGCCCCGGCAATGAGGGTTGTTTTCGATTCATCAAGCCGGCCGCGGTATTGCAGCTCACCATCCGCGTTGAGGCCGAAGAAATCGGGCGTGCAGACCGCGTCCCAGGCGCGGGCAACAGCCTGGCTCTCATCATGCAGGTAGGGAAATGGAAAACTGTTGGCCTCGGCAAACAGCTTCATGTTGTCAAATGAGTCATCGGGGTAACTGGCAGCATCATTGGCGCAAATGGCAGCAAAGCCGATGCCCTCGCCCTTGAGATTGCCGGCTTCTTCAACGATACGGCCGATGACCGATTTCACATACGGGCAATGGTTGCAGATGAACATCACCAGCGTGCCGTTTTCACCGGCCACACCGGCAAGCGAATAGGTCCTGCCATCGGTCGCCGGCAGGGTGAAGTCAGGCGCCTTCCAGCCGAAGTCGCATACAGGCGGTGTTGCCATGTCGTTTTACCTTTCCTTATTCGGCGGCCTGCTGGGCGCCGGCACTGCCGGCCATCCAGTCATCGAGGAACCCATTGAACCAGGCCCCGAGCGGGGCATCATGGATGGCATGATCGGCCAGCTGGCGCTCGGGCGGGAAGGCGCCGGGCATGGCGTGGCGGTGCGCCGGGCGCCGGGCGGCCCAGCGCGACATCATGGCGTAGCTGGCTTCGGGGTGAAACTGCATGGCATAGGCGTTGTTGCCATAGCGGAACGCCTGCTCGGGGAAATGCGCCGTGCTGGCCAGATGGACGGCGCCGGCGGGCAAATCGAACCAGCCATGCCAATGGGACTGCAGAACGATGAGATCGTCACCGAAGACGGCCCTGCCCGCATCGGACATGATCAGCGGGTAATAGCCGTATTCGGCATTTCCTTCAGGGTGCGGCCCGACAGGCGCGCCCAGGACATCGGCCATCAATTGCCCGCCAAGGCAGAAGCCGAGCAATGGCAAATCCTGCTTCAACGCTGCTTCGATTAACCGTGCCTCGCTGCGCAGGAACGGATGGGCCTCCTTGGGATCGACGTCGAACCGTCCACCGTAAACCACCACACCGGCTACATTTTCATCGATCGCCGGCAGCTCATCACCGTCATAGGGAAAGCGCCAGTCAACCCCAAAGCCGCGTTCTGCCGCCCAGGCAGAGGCCCGGTCGTCGCACTCATCGTTCGCGTGACCAACAAAAATGATGCGCCTGGTCATGGTTGGGCTCCTTCGTCATCTGCATCGGCGCGCGCGTAGCGCCTGAACAGAAAGATCAACGGTGCCGTCGCGGCCGTCAAGATGGTTATAACGAGAAAAGTATTGTTGTAGGCGATCATCGCGGCCTGCCGGGTAACCTCGTTATCCAGGGCGCTCAGGCCCGGGATGTCGTCGATCGACCAGTTGCCCCGCAGCGTACCGTAGCGCAGCAGTTCGTTGAACGGGTTGATGTGCTCGGCCAGAACCGCATGATTGATCTGGCTGTAGCGCGAATGCATGCCGATGATGAGCGAGGTGCCGATGGCATTGCCGATGTCATAGGTCAGGTAGAACAGGGCAAAACCCTGGTCCTGCATCGGGCCCTTCAGCCGCGACAGAACCAGGCGGTTGAGCGGCGCCCACAGCAGACTGGTCCCGGTGCCCTGCAGGAAGTTGGTCCACATGACTTCGAAGGGCAGGACATCCGTCGTCCAGTAGGCCATGCGCCAGGACGGGATGACGGTCAGCGCCAGGCCCAGCACCACCAGCGGCCGCGGATCGATTTTTTCGCGCAGCTGGGTCATGATAAGCAAGGTTATGATCGAGCCGAAACCGCGTACGAACAACAGGTTGCCGATCTCGATGGCCGGGTAGTCGGCAATCTGTTGCAGCATGAGCGGCAGCAAGAGCAGCGGAATGTAGATCACCCCACCCATGACAAAGACAATGAACTGACCGAGGATGAAATTGCGGTCGCGGAACAGCCGGCGGTCGACGAAGCTTTCGGTTGCCGTCATCGTGTGGGTGACGAAGATGTACAGCAACAGACATGCAGCAAAGATCTCGATTGTGAATTCGGTCGAAGCGAACCAATCGAGCCGTTCGGCACGGGCGAGCGAGAATTGCAGCAGCGCAACGCCAACGATGAGAGAAACAAAGCCGATCCAGTCGAGTTTCGGGTTGGTCTTGGGCGTCAAAGGAACGACGGCCCAGGCCAGCAGGAAGATGGCAACGCCGATCGGCACATTGGCATAGAATATCCACGGCCAGCCATAGTGTTCGATGAGATAACCACCGAGCGCCGGGGCAACGACATTGCCGGTGACGAAGCCCAGCGCCCACAGCGAGGTTGCCTGCGTGTAGCGCTCGCGCGGGAAGGCATTGACCACGATCAGCTGGCCGAGCGACAGGAGCGGCGCGCCAGCCAGGCCCTGGATGAAGCGCCAGAACACCTCGGCTTCCAGCGTGGTTGCCGCCCCGCACCCAAGCAGCGACACGGTGAAACCGCCCATGCCGAGCATGAACAGCTGCTTGCGGCCGATGCGGGCCGACAGCCAGCCGATGCTGGCAGTCATGATGGCGCCGCCGACGACAAAGCCGATCATCACCCAGGTGATCTGATCGTTGGTCGCAGCAAAGCTGCCCTTCATATCCGGCAAGGCAACGCCAACCGAATTCCAGATGAACGAATAGGACCAGGTACCGACCGTGCCGCACAGGACGATGGCCCAGCGCTGCAGGCCGGTCGGCAAGGTCTGGTCGTTGATCACGGCGTCGGTCATGGTTTCGCTACACACCCCAGTCGAGTGTAACCAGAGTTCGCTTGACAATGCATTGGAAAAGAGATCAGTTTTGTAGGTTAGCCGGACCCTATTCTGGGCGGCGCGCGAGTATCAGCTCATGTCATATCGGCGGACATCATTTCTTCGAGGCATCTTGCTTGGGGTCGTCCCGATTGCATTTGTCGCGATAGGGGTTGCCGTCTATGCATCGGGCGGGCGCTATGTGACCAGCGAGAACGCCTATGTGAAGGCGGACATCATTCAGATCAGCCCGGAGATCGACGGACGTGTCGATGAGGTTCTGGTTGACGAAAATCAAGCTGTACAGCGCGGCGATGTGCTGTTCCGGCTTGACCCGCGGCCTTTCAAGATTGCCCTGGCCGAAGCTCAAGCTGAACTTTTGAGCGTGCGCCACAAGGTGGCCTCGCTGCGCGCCAGTTACGAAGAAGCCTATACCGACATGCTGTCGGCCGAACAGCAGGTGAAGTATCTGCAGCTTGAAGCCGACCGTCAGAGCAAGCTGAAGACGACCGGCTTTTCCGCCAGATCAAAGCATGAAAAGGCCGATCACGAACTGGATATGGCGAGGCGCACCGTTGCGGCGCGGCGCCAGCGCATCACGACGGTTCTGGCCGAGCTCAGCGGTGACCCGAAGCTGCCGGTCGAGCAACACCCTTTGTATCTGTCTGCCGTCGCCAAGCGCGACCGGGCAGCGCTAGACCTTGAACGCACCGAGGTACGGGCACCGGCAGCGGGACATCTCAGCCGGGTCAGCCTGCAGGATGGCGAGCACATCGAAGCGGGCAAGCCTGTCTTTGCCCTGGTCAAGACCGATGCCTATTGGATTCAGGTGAACATCAAGGAAGTCAAGCTGACCCACATCTCGGTCGGCCAGAAGGCAAGCGTCGTGCTGGATGCCTATCCGAATGTGACCTGGGACGCCGAGGTTGCCAGCATCAGCCCGGCCACCGGGGCGGAGTTTTCACTGCTGCCGGCCCAGAATGCCACCGGCAACTGGGTCAAGGTCGTGCAGCGCGTGCCCTTGCGCCTTAAGCTTGCGGCCAAGGCCAGCGCACCGCCGCTGCGCGCCGGCATGACGGCATCGATCTCGATCGACACCGGCCATGAACGCAACCTGGCCGCCATCGCCAGCACGTTCTTATCCAAGTAGAGCCGTCCGGCAACTCCGCGCAGCCCGGAAAACCGACAAAAATAAGATTAACGGCATATGAACAACCCATTCAGGCCGGGTTACGCCGCAATAACTATACTGTCTTCAGTTACGCACCTGATGGAGACAGGAAATGTCCAGACCAGCCCCTTTTGACAACGCCCAAGCCGTTGACCAAGCACGCCTGGCTGCCACAACAATTCGCCAGTCGATTGCACATTTCTTTGGCAACAACGATGACACTGCCATGATCGCAAAGATCACCGATCACACGCTGCGCGACATTGGTGTCAATCCCATCGTCAAGGACTTCATCTAAGGTTCCTTGCAGCCGGCAAGTGTGCTGAGTAGTGTGGCAGCTAAATTTACTGTCCCGTTTGAGGATCAGCTGCCCATGGCGACAATCACCGGCTATCACGCTCATGTTTATTTCGATGCCTCAAGCATCGACCATGCCCGCTCCTTGTGCGAACAGACCCGCGAAAAATTCGGCGTTGAAATGGGCCGTGTCCATGAACGCCCGGTCGGCCCGCACCCGATGTGGAGCTGCCAGCTGGCCTTCGGGCCTGACCTGTTCGGCGAGGTGGTTCCCTGGCTCGCCCTCAACCGCAATGGCCTTACCGTCTTCATCCATGCCGAGACCGGCGATCACATCCCCGATCACACAGACCATGCCCTGTGGATGGGCAAGATGATGCAATTGGACCTGTCGGCCCTGGCTTGAGAACTAGCGCGATGAACAGGGAGACCCATCATGACAGGCTATGAAAAGCTGATGAAGCGCATCGAGGCCGGCGAACGCATCATGATCGATGGGGCGACCGGCACCGAGATTGAGCGGCGCGGCGTGCCGCAGCTCGACAATGCCTGGAACGGCGGCGGCGCGCTCAGCCATCCCGATATCGTGCGCCAGGTGCACGAGGACTATCTGCGCGAAGGCGCTGAAATCATCATCTCCAACACCTTTGCCACCTCGCGGCACGCGCTGCGCGATGCCGGCGTTGAGGATCAGTTCGAGGCCTACAACCGGCGCGGCGTCGAACTGGCGATCGAGGCGCGCGACAACATGCAAAAGCCCGATGCACTGGTCGCCGGCGGCATTTCCTACTGGTCGTGGACCGGTGCGCACCCGGCGCTTGAAACGTTGCGCTCAAGCGTTGCGGAACAGGCCGCCATCATGGCCGCTGCCGGCGCCGACCTGTTGATGCTGGAAATGATGATCGAAATGGATCGCATGCTGGTAACGCTCGAGGCGGCACAATCGAGCGGTCTGCCGGTGTGGGCCGGGCTGACCTGCCAGCCCGATGAAACGGGCACCATGTGCCTGGACAAGGGCGAACCGCTCACCGGCGCTCTTGCCGAACTGACCGCCCGCGGCGTTCCGCTCGTCAGCATCATGCATACCGAGGTTAAACATATCGATGCCTGCCTTGATGTTCTCAAGGACCATTGGCCGGGGCCGATCGGGGTCTATGCCCACACCGGCGGCTATGCCGATGGCAAGTGGATCTTCGATGACACGATTTCCCCGCACGACTACGCTTCAAACGCCAGGCGCTGGCTTGACCGCGGCGTCCAGGTCATCGGCGGCTGCTGCGGCATCCGGGTCGAGCATATCGCCGAGCTGCACAAAGCGGTCTAGTCGTGAGAGCAAATCATGATGTCGGATGCCAGACAACTCGTCGGCGATGCGGCGAATCTCGCATTGGCGCAGGTTCGTTCGGGAAAATGGTGACCGGTTCGCGCGGCGGACCACAGCCGATGATGCGCAGCGCGCCAAGGCTGCAGGAAAGTTGGCACTTGGTTTCCATTTCCAGGGAGCCACACCGTTCGGCCGCGACCTGGGGTTGGTGGCAATGTTTTACAATCTCGGCGAACACTTTGCACCGAAGCTCAAAGGCCGAGATCGGAAAGGCCGGGATGGTCGTCTGGCCGGCTTCCCTGCTGCCAACGAAACTTTCGTTCAAGTTCGCCGATTGCGAGATCGTTGATGCTGGCAATGCGCCGCTGCATCAGACCGTCGGGAGCGAATTCCCAATTCTCGTTTCCATAGGACCGGAACCAGTTCCCATCTGTATCGTGCCACTCGTACGCAAAGCGCACAGCGATGCGGTTATCAGCGAAGGTCCACAGTTCCTTGATGAGCCGGTATTCGTTCTCGCTCTGCCATTTGCGCGTGAGAAAGGCTTCGATCTCTTCGCGGCCGCGGAGAAACTCCGACCGGTTTCGCCATACACTGTCCGGGGTGTAAGCCAAGGCAACTTTAGCCGGATTACGTGTGTTCCAGCCATCTTCTGCGGCGCGCACCTTTTGGATGGCGGTATCTTCGGTGAAGGGTGGTAAAGGCGGGCGGGTCATGGATATCTCCAACTAGCTTAGGTGAAACTTGATCGTGACGTGAGGTTTAGACGGTTTGCATATCCGGCTGTGCAGGGCCCGCACCAGGGCACGGGCCCCAGACACCGGTTTTACGCAGCACCCTTCGCGAGATCGGTCCAGGAGTTCGGAACGAACGCGTCGTCGAGCTCGGTTTGGGCAATGTGGTTCGTGTAATTCGACATGACCTTCAGGCTGGTGCCGAGGATAACGTCCAGGACGGCTTGCTGGGTGTAACCAGCGGCGAGGAAGGCTTCGATCTCACCGTCTTCGGGCCAGCCGCGCTTTTTATTAACGATAGCCGCGAAAGTGCGCAGCGCCTCCAGCTTGGGGTCGGCAATTGGAGTATCGTCACGTAGCCTGTCAATGACGTCACGGGGCACGTTGGCCATCTGCGAAATGGTCGTGTGGGCGGCCATGCAGTAAGTGCAGCCATTCAGGCGATTGTTGGTCATCAGGATGATTTGACGCTCGGTCTCGGACAGGTCGGTCTTGTCGAATATGTTCGCCAAAGTCATATAGCCTTCAAGCAGCGCCGGCGAGGTAGCCATGTTTCCAAGTAGGTTTGGCACGAAGGAATAGGCATCCTTCGCGCCCTGCAGGAACGGCTTGGAGCCAGCGGGCGCAGATGCAATCGTATGGGTGGTGAATTGGGTCATGGACTTGCTCCTGTTGGTGATGTGGTAAAGAGGTGTCTCCGGCCATCCGGCGGGAATTCGGACGACCGGAGACGTGTGCGCCGAGGGAGGGAGGGGGCAAACGGCGCGTGGGGTTGGTCAGTTGATCGCTGCGGCCTTGATTGCTGCAACTGCCGATTTGGTATCGGACACATGGCTTGCGATCATGCGGAAGTTGATGAGAGCGGCCTGGTAACCATCATAACCCGGCACCTGCGCGGCGGCCGTGGCATCGGTGACGACCATGACTTCAAAACCTTCTTCAACGAGGGCCCGCATGTGCGATTCGGTGCACAAATTAGCGGACATGCCGGCGATGATCACCTTGTCGATCCCCTGCTTGCGCATCTGCAGAACGAGATCGTTGCTTTCCGGGCCAAACACCTTGTGCGGGCTGGTTACGACGGTTTTGCCGTCGTTGATGTACTTCTTGTACTGCTCGAGCCAATCGGCGCCTGATCCTTCGAGGTTGGCCGTCGAGAGCGGGCCTTTGCGATTGAACATGCCGATCTTCTGCATCAGGGTTTCGAGCGCGCCTTCAAATTTCCAGCCATGATCATGCGGATAGTAGTAGTGCGGCGAGACAAAGACCGGCATTCCGGTGGCCTTGGCCGCCGCGAAGAGCTGATCGATGTGCTTCACGGTGCCGGTGGCTTCGATATTCTTGCCCACAACGCCCCAGGTGACACCTTCAGGGCTCAAGAAATCATTCTGCGGATCGGTGACCAGCAGAGCTGTTCTGCCTTGAACGATCTCAAAACCGGGGTCCGGCAGGCCGCTATCGTCCGCGTGGCTGACACTGCCAACGACTGACATTGCAAGCGCTGCCGTTGCGGCCAGTGCGATGGCGCTGGTGAGGAACTTCTTGCGGGAAATCAGAGTTGAGGTGGTTTTCATGGTGGTCTCCGTTTGGTTGTGCGCAGAGCGCCGTGGAAAGAACATTCAAAGGTTACCGATCGGTACACTTTGTATCCATGTATCTGTACCGATCAGTAAACTTTGTCAAGGCCGAAATTTCGAAAGAAACCTGAATAATGGACGGATATCTAGGTAAAATATTGAATTTGCTGGAGATAATTTTTTATCCTTGCGCTTGAGGCATCTCCAGATTATGTAC
>JABDJG010000320.1 GCA_013002595.1 Hyphomicrobiales bacterium
GGCCAAGGTCGAGGGCCAGAAGATCGTCGGGCGGCTGGAGATGCAGGTGCCCGGACCGATCGTTGAGAGCGTGCCGCAGCGCGACTGGTTCCCAATGTAAGGTCAACAAGAAACGCGGAGAACAGCCATGGCGCATGAAGCGATCGATCCGGTATTTGACGAGTTGCTGGATGAACACGAGCCGGTTCTGCAACTGGGGTCCGGGTTCAATTTCACCGAAGGCCCGATCTGGCATCCTGTCGAGCACTACCTTTTGTTCTCCGATATGCCGGACGACAAGCGCCGGCGCTGGGACAGCCATGGCGTGCGCGAGGTTTTGAGCCCGACCAACAAGGGCAACGGCATGACCTATGATGCCGAGCTCAATCTATTGGTGTGCGAGCATTCAACGTCATCGGTCGCCATGTTCCGGCCGGATGGGACCCGCGAAGTGCTGGCGAGCCATTTCGAGGGCCGCGAACTCAACAGCCCGAACGATCTGTGCGTGAAGTCGGACGGCTCGATCTGGTTTACCGACCCGACCTTTGGCCGGATGCCGGGGTTTGGCGTGGAGCGACCGGTCGAATTGGGCTTTCAGGGGGTTTACAAGATTGCGCCGGGTGCAGCGGGCCGCGACCTAGAGCTGATGGTCGACCGCTATACCTATACCCAGCCGAACGGGCTGTGCTTTTCGCCCGATGAGAAGCTGATGTATGTCAACGACACCTCGCAGGCCAATATTCGCGTCTATGAGGTGACGGCTGACGGCAAGCTGGCAAACGGCCGGCTGTTCGCCTCGGGCATCCAGGACAGCGCCAAGCCCGGTGTGCCCGACGGCATGAAGTGCGACATGCACGGCAATGTCTGGCTGACGGCGCCGGGCGGGGTCTGGGTCTACAACCGCGACGGCCGCCTGATCGGCAAGGTGGCGGTACCGGAGATGGTCGCCAACCTGCATTGGGGCGGTGAGGACTGGCGCACGCTGTTCATGTGCGCGACCCATTCGCTGTATTCGGTCAAGACCAAGGTGGGCCCGCGCAATGAACCGTTCATGCGGGCGCAGCCGGCCGCAGGCGCGGCGCCGGGCCCGCAGGCTGAAGCCGCTTCGCCCCCGGCTTCGGCGCCGCAGGTGGCAGGTGGC
The DNA here is from genome assembly GCA_013002595.1 of Hyphomicrobiales bacterium. Lineage (GTDB taxonomy): Bacteria > Pseudomonadota > Alphaproteobacteria > Rhizobiales > Aestuariivirgaceae > JABDJG01. The sequence goes on from JABDJG010000320.1 coordinate 1,121, forward strand.
GGATTGCACCTGCAGGCGAACCGGTGTGCGCTGATCATCCAGGATATGCAGAACGATGTGGTGATGGAGGGTGGTGCGTTTGCCGATAGTGGTTCACCGGTCCATTGCAAGGAACAGAACTGTATCGAGAACATCCGTCGGCTGGCCGAAGCCTGCCGGGCGGCAGGGGTGCCGGTGATCCACGTCTGGTTCATCGTCGAGCCCGGCGCGCCGGGTCTGACCACGAACGCGCCTTTGTTCGAGGGGCTGCGCGATGCGCAAGCGCTGGTGCGTGGCACCTGGGGCGTGGCGCCGGTTGCCGGGCTTGAGCCCATGGCCGGCGATCATGTGGTGACCAAGATGCGGATGAGCGCCTGGGAAGGCTCGACGCTGGAAACGGTGCTCAAGGCGACCGGCCGGGATACCATCATCGAGACCGGGGCTTGGACCAACATGTCGATAGAGCACACCGCGCGGACCGGCGCCGACAAGGGATACCACATGGTGATCCCGGAAGACGGCTGTTCGACGATGAATGCCGACTGGCACAATGCGTCGGTCAATTTTGCGATGCAGAATGTCGCCAGAGTGGTCAAGACCGGCGATGTGATCGCCGCGTTACGCGGCTGACTTCAGGACCTCTTCGGCCACGTCGCAGATCTCCTGGGCGGCAAGGCCTTTTGACTGGGCCTCGAGCACGCTGCTGCCATGGCCCATGGAGGAGGCAAAGATCACCCGGTTGCCGATCATCGTCCTGGCGGCGGTCGCACCCATGTCTTTCAGTGCCAGGGCCATTTCGCCGGTCAGCCGGGCGCGCGTGTTGGCGCGGTTGAGCACCATGATCGCCGGCTTCTTTGCATCGCCCGCCATTTCCAGGGTCGGTTCGGTTGCCCACAGATCGACCGGCGAGGGTGAGACCGGGATCAGCACGACATCCGCGGTCTCGATCGCCGGACGCCCGTCAACGCCCATCTTGGGCGGCGTGTCGATGATGACGATGTCATAGTCCTTGGCCAGCGACTGGGCCTCATAGCGTGCACCCCAGGCACTGGCGGTGCGAAAACCCATATCGGGTTCTGCACCGTCTGATCGCTCGGTGCGTGCCATGAACCAACGGCCGAGACTGCCCTGCGGATCGGTGTCGACGATGGCAACGGTCTTGCCATGCAGGCGCGCTGCCGCCACGGCGAGATGGGCTGCCAGGGTGGTCTTGCCCGAACCGCCTTTTTGCTGGGCAATGGTGATAATTTTTCCGGTCACGGTATCCGCACCTTCAAAAAATGTACCTGCGAATCAGGATTCTAGCAGGTCCGGGCAGATGGCACGAGGCCTGCCTTTTTGGGTGATTTTTCTGGTTCGGGCCCATCCTGTTTGCCGGCAAAATAAAGATACAAATTGCAAAGACCTCAAACCTGTCGAGTGAGAGAATGCCATGAATGTGTGATTGGAGGATGGTATGGAACAACGCCGCCCATACACGTCGGGAAACTATTCCGGGTACAGCAGTCATTCCCCTCAGGAGAGTTATACCTCGCCGACCCCAAGCTACAGCAGCACAAGCTACAGCGGCATGCCAGGCAGCAATGAAATGCGTGGCGCCGACATCATCGCTGAGTATCTGGTCAAGGAAAAGGTCCCCTATATCCTGGGCTATGCCGGCCACGGCGCCATCGGTCTTCTCGACGGCATTTACAAGCAAACCGACAAGATCAGGCACATTTCACCTCGCGTTGAGCAAGGCGCCGGCTTCATGGCCGATGTGTATTATCGTCTGACCGGGAATCCCCTGGCGGTTTATGCTTCCACCGGCCCTGGGCCGATGAATTTGATGATTTCCGTTGCCAATGCGTTTTACGACAACTCGGCGTTTTTCGTGATTACCGGGCAGGTTCCGACAACCCAGGTAAACAGCGGCGCGCTGCAGGACGACTATCGATACAACGGCGATATGTCGTCGATTTTCCAGCCTGTGGTGAAGAAGTCATACCGCATCCGCAAGGTTGATGATTTGTGCAGTGCCCTGCCGGAAGCCTTCGGTTTGATGCGCAGCGGCCGGCCGGGGCCAGTCCATTTTGACATGCCATACAATCTGTATATCGAAACCGCTCCGGTGCAGACGCCCGATCCCGTCCGCGAAGCGCCGCCGAGCGGGTGGACCAGCAATGGCATCTCAGACTATTCCATACAGCGCGCGCTTGAATTGCTTTGTGCAGCCGAGCGTCCGCTCATCCTGGCCGGCGGCGGCATTCGTCTGGCGGATGCCTACGACGAGTTGAAGACGCTCGCCGAGCTGCTCGATATCCCGGTCTATACGTCGTTTATGGGCAAGGGCGCTCTGGCCAGCGACCACAATCTGCATATTGGAATTGCAGGGGTATGGGGCGATTATCCCGCGACCGAGGCTTGCCGGAATGCGGACGTGATCCTGGCCATCGGCGCCCGTTTCAATGACCTTCACACCGGCTCATGGATCCCCGGTTATGTTTACAATATTCCGCCGACCAAACTGCTTCAGGTCGACATCGATGAAAACGAGATCGGGCGCAACTATCCGGTTGAAATCGGCATGACCGGTGATGCAAAGCAGTTTCTGGACCAGGCGATCAAGATTGCCCGCGGCAGGTCGATGCGCCTGAAATCCGGTGATTCCTGGCGCCAGCAAATTCAGGGTTGGCAGAGTGAATGGCGCAACTTCTGTGCACCGTTTGAAACCAGTTCGGACGTCCCGATCGAGCCTCGCCGCATCCTGGCGGACATGAACCGACTGTCGCCGCCTGGAACGATCATGGTTGATGATATCGGAAACTGCCAAGTCTGGTCGGAGCAATACTGGCAAACCAAAATCCCGGGAACCCATCTGACCTCGGGTGGCTTTGCAGCGATGGGCTTTGGTGTCTGCGGCGTGTTGGGCGCAAGACTGGCGCGTCCCGATTCGCCCTGTGTCACACTGTGCGGCGACGGCGGCTTCATGATGTGGCCGCATGCCGTGGCAACCGCCGTGGAGTACAATCTTCCCGCGGTATGGGTGGTGATGAACAACTATGCCATCGGCACGATAAGGGACCTGCAACGAGTTTATCTCGACGGCAGGGAGCTTGGCACGAGTTTCGTCAACGAGCAGACGGGTCAACTGTGGAATCCGGACTTTACCAAAATGGCCGAAGCCATGGGTGCCCGTGGCATCCGTATCGAGCATCCGGACCAGTTCGGCGATGCATATGCCGAGGCGCTGACATCAAACGTGCCGACCGTGCTCGATGTGGTGATCAACCGGGATACCGGCATACCTGTGACAGGCACCTGGCAAATGCCGCCGATCCCGGAAGTCCAGCCGACATTCGGCCAGCGCAAGATCCGTTAGCGGGTAGCTCTGCAACGCCGATAGCCGGCATCTTTAATTCAATTGGAAGCGTGTAAATTCCATGTAATCTGGCCTTTGCAGCCATTGGTCCGGTGTTGGCACCTTGCGAATCAAATGCCAAGCAGCCGGGTGGTAAGCGCGACGGTACTATCTGCCGCATGAAGCAGCGGGTTGTACAGTAGCGAAAGCCCTAATCTGATTCAGACAAGCACGATGGCCGGTGGATTGCGCCACATTCGGTTTTTATCAATAAAAACGATCATTTAGCTTATGTATTGGCGGAGGGGGAGGGATTCGAACCCCCGGAGACCGTGAAGCCTCAACGGTTTTCAAGACCGCCGCATTCGACCACTCTGCCACCCCTCCGTTCAAGGCCGGCGTTTTTTCGCATGCGTCGGCGACAGTTCTTATCAGGTTCGCAAACATAGGCAAGATCGAAGACGATCTTGAGATCCGGCAAAACTGACGCATTGCCTGCCCATGGATGTTCGCTGCGGTTGAAATTGTCGTTACGGCAACCCATTATGATTGATCAGTGATGCATTGGCTGTGACCGCGACAGAGGTTTGGGACGATGTTGGTGCACAAATGGTTGGTCAGGGCCGTTTTTGCCGTGTTGTGCGGCAACGCTGCCTCGGCTCAGTCAAACGACCCCACCGGCATCTGGATAACCGGAGATGGCCGATCGCACATTTCGGTGCGGGCGTGCGGGCCGAACTATTGCGGGACAGTCGTCCGGCTGGCCGACCCTTACGAAGCAGATGGGGAGCCCAAGCGGGATACCGAAAACCCCGACCCGGCAAAGCGCAACCGCCCGCTGATCGGCATGCGCATCCTGCACGACATGGCGCAGGTGCCCGGCGAAGCCCGCTTGGAAGGGCGGATATACAACCCTGAAGACGGCAAAGAGTATGCCGGCTCGATGGTGATCCGGGGAAACCAGCTCGAGGTCGAAGGTTGTGTATTTATCGTGATATGCCAGTCACAGACCTGGACGCGGATGAAGTGACAGGCGCTAATCGGTCCGTTCACGCAGTTCCTTTTTCGACAGTTTGCCGACCATGGTTTTCGGCAACTCATCACGGAATTCAATCTCTTCGGGCATCTCGATCTTTGAAATCTTCGATTTCAGATGGGTCAGGATTTCATCAGCGGTCGCGTCTCGTCCCTGTTTCAGCTTGATGAAGGCTTTGGGCGCTTCACCGCGGTATTCATCGGGAATGCCGATGACCGTGACCTCTTCAACGGCGTCGAGCTGGTAAATCGCATCTTCGATGCGGCGCGGGTAGACCTTGTAGCCCGAGCAGTTGATCATGTCCTTGATGCGGTCGATGATGTAGGTAAAGCCGAATTCATCCATGTAGCCGACATCACCGGTGCGAAAGTATTCCCCGACCATGACGGCATCGGTGGCTTGCGAATTGTTCCAGTAGCCTTGCATGACCTGGGGACCCTTTATGCAGATCTCGCCGGTTTCGCCCTGCGGCATCTGCTGTTTCGGATCCTCCAGTGAGCGAATGGAAATATGGGTCTGGGGCACCGGTTGACCGATCGAGCTGTCCTTTTCCAGACCGGTAATCGGATTAACCGTGGCAACCGGCGAGGTCTCGGACAGACCGTAACCTTCCACCACCTTGCAGCCCGAGAATGCCTCGAACCGGGTGCGGATCTCATGCGGCAGCGGCGCGCCACCGGAAATACATAGCTTCAGCGACGACAGATCTTCCCGCTTGATGCTTTGATGATTGAGCAGCGCGTTATAGAGCGTCGGCACGCCCGGCAGGATGGTTGGCTTGTGTTTGCGGATCAGCTTGATGGCCTGATCGAGTTCGAACTTGGGCATCAGGATCATTGTCGAGCCGGTCTTGACACCAAAATTGAGGACAGTGGTCATGGCAAAGACGTGGAAGAACGGCAGGATGCCCATGACCCGTTCATGGGCCAGTCCAAGGCTCGATGACCAGGCGATGATCTGCTGCACGTTGATGGTAAGATTGGCATGGCTGAGCATCGCGCCTTTCGGCACCCCGGTGGTGCCGCCGGTATATTGCAGCAGCGCGGTATCCTCGGCCGCCTTGATGATTGCCGGTTCGTACTTGCCGTCGTTATCGGTGATATCAGCCCAATGAAGGATCTCACCGCGGGATCTTGGCGCCTTTGTATCGGCAATGTCCCTGCC
>JABDJG010000337.1 GCA_013002595.1 Hyphomicrobiales bacterium
AACCTATGGTACACGCCCAAACTTGTCTGGTGCCAAACTGTTGGGCGCCGATCTGACCGCTGTCGAGTTCTATCGGGCCAATTTTGCCGGCGCCAACCTGTCGGGCGCCAATCTGACAAAGTCCGGCCTGTCGCGGGCCGACTTCTCCAGCGCCAACATGTCCGGAACCAATTTGTCCAAATCCGATGCCATCCGTTGCTCATTCGCCGGCGCCAACCTCACCGGCGCCAATTTCACCTATGCCATCATCGCCCGCGCCTCATTTGCCGGAAGCAATCTCAGCGGCGCGGACTGGACCAAGGCCTATCTTTATCGTACCGACCTGAAAGGCGCCGATCTCACCGGCGTCATCGGCCTGCAGCAGAACCAGCTGGCTGAGGCCTGCGGCGATGAGACAACCGAATTGCCACCCGGCCTGACGGCGCCGAACTGGTGGCCATGCAGCGAATAGCGCCTGACGCCAGAAACAAAGCGCCTGCCGGCCTCATCCTGGTGCTGGCTCTGGGACCGTTCGCCGCCGGCTATTTCCTGTCCTACCTCTACCGCGCGGTCAATGCCGTGGTGGCCCCTGATCTTACCGCCGAACTTGGCCTGTCGGCCGGCGAACTGGGCCTGCTGACCGCAGCCTACCTGTTCGGTTTTGCCGGCTTTCAGATCCCGCTCGGTGTTCTGCTCGACCGTTACGGCCCGCGCCGCGTACAGACCGGGTTGATCTGTATCGCTGCAACCGGCGCCCTGGTCTTTGCCATCGCCGGCTCGGCCATCGGCCTGAGCTTCGGGCGCATGTTGATCGGCATCGGCTCGTCCGGCGGCCTGATGGCCGGCTTCAAGGCCGTTGCCATCTGGGTCCGGCCCGAACGCCGCGCCTTCGCCAATGCCGTCATCATGGCAACCGGCGGGCTTGGCATCATGATGGCGACGGTGCCCGCCGAGTGGGCCAGCCAGGCCTTGGGCTGGCGCGGCATGTTCTTCGGTCTCGTTGTTGTCACCGTTGCGGTTGCCGCGCTGATCTTCGTAGCGGTTCCCGAGAAACAATCCGCGTCGCAAGAAACCTCTTTGAGCCAGCAACTTTCCGCGATCGCCGCGATCTACCGCGATGCTGCCTTCTGGCGCGTCGCACCACTGGTTGCCACCACTTGCGGCAGCCACATCGCCATCCAGACATTGTGGGCAGGCCCGTGGCTGAAGGACAATGCCGGCCTTGATCGCAATGGGGTTGCTGAAACACTCGGCATCATGGCGATCTGCTTCCTGATCGGTACGCTGACCTCGGGCGCCGTGGCCGACTGGCTGGGCCGGCGCGGCATCGGCCTGCTAAAGGTGATGATCGGCTTTGCCTTCATCTATCTGACGACCCTGGGCATCATCGTGCTGCAGCCGGCGCTTGCCGGTCTGCCGGTATGGATCATCTTTGCCATGTTCGGCCAGGCCGGCGTCCTGAGTTACCCCTGGCTGGCGCAGCATTTCGGCCTCGAGAAATCCGGCCGTGCCAATACGGCACTGAACTTCCTGGTCTTCACCACCGCCTTTGCCTGCCAGTACCTCATCGGCGTCATCATCGACCTATGGCCGTTGACGCCGGCAGGCGGCTATGACACTGCAGGCTATCAGGTGGGCTTCGGTGTCTTCCTGGCCATCCAGCTGGCGGGCCTTGGCTGGTATTTGCTGAAACCCCCAGTCCCCTTGGCACAAATCTAACATTACAGGTGCAACCGTGACAGAACCCCGCTCTCCCCGACTCGCCATTCTGATCGATGCCGATAATACGTCGGCGAAGATAGCAGACGGTCTGTTCGACGAAATTGCCAAGATAGGCGAAGCCAGCGTCCGACGGATCTATGGCGACTTCTCAAGCGGCCGTTCGAAGGGCTGGGCAGATCAACTGTCAAAGCACGCGATCATCCCTCACCAGCAATTTGCCTATACAACTGGCAAGAACGCATCGGACATTACACTTGTCATAGACGCGATGGATCTGCTCCATAGCGGCAGATTTGATGGCTTCTGTCTGGTGTCTTCCGACAGTGATTTTACCCGCCTGGCAGCACGAATAAGAGAACACGGCGTTGATGTGTTTGGCTTTGGCGAACAAAAGACGCCGGAAAGCTTCCGGCAGGCATGCCGGCGGTTCATCTACACAGAAAACCTTCTTCCTGGCGCATCTGGCAACGGCGATGATCAAGAGCCGGAAACCAAATCACTTCTGCCTGCCAGTGCAGCAACACCCATTATCAAAAAGGTCATCGATCAGATCGAAAGCGAGGACGGCTGGGTCCCGCTTGGGCAGGTTGGCAGCCAGCTTTCCAACCTGTCTTCCGACTTCGATCCCAGAACGTTCGGATCCAGGAAGCTGAGCGATCTCATCCGTAGAACGGGTGCCTTCGAGATCGATCACCCTCAAGGGCGGGCCATGCGAATTCGCATTAAGCCTGCAGCGAAAAGATCGGCAAAAGCAACAAGGAAGAAGAAATCATAGAAGTCGTCTGACCCCGGCTTTACATTTCTTTACACGCCCGAAAAATCTGTGAAACAGCCGGCTCCTAGTGTGCGCTCATCGCAAGCAACCACTCAAAAGGAGTACACCCATGTCACACGACCAGAACAAACCGAAATCCAAACGCAGAGCGATCGCTCTCGTGACTGCAGCCGTTGTTGCGCTCGGCGGCGCCTGGAGCCTGCAGTCCTTTGCCGGCAGCAAGGCGGTTCAGCACATGAAGGTTCACGTTGAAGACGGCGGTAGCTGGTTCGACGGCAAGCGCCATTCCGCCGGCTGGCGCCGCGGGCATCGCGATGATTTCTTTGAGATGTCCGATGCTGAAGTCAACGCAAAGCTCACCCGCGCCATGAAACATGTCGCCATCGAAATCGACGCCAGTCAGCAACAGCAGGACCAGATCGTCGCCCTGATCTCAGGCGCCTTCAAGGAAGTGCGCCCGTTCCGCGACAGCCTGAAGGCGACGGTCAAGGAAATGCGCGAGCTGCTGCTGTCCAGTCAGATCGACCGCGCCACCATGGAACGCCTGCGTGCCGAGCGGGTTGCAGAATCCGACCGCATCAGCAAGACTTTGATCGTCACACTGGCCGACGTTGCAGAAGTTCTCACGCCGGCCCAACGCACATTGCTTGGCGAGCGCATCATGGAGCGGCACGCCAGGGACTAGGGTTCGTACTCAATGAACGAACAGATCCTGTTGATCGAAGACGATGTCAGACTTGCCGAGATGGTCCGTGACTATCTCGGCGAGTCTGATTTTGCGGTCACTGTCGCACACACCGGGCAAGACGGCTTGGATCTGCTGAGGACCGATCACTACGATGCCGTTGTGCTGGACATCATGCTGCCAGATACCGACGGCCTTGAGGTGTGCCGCACCGTGCGCAACACCGATCAGATCCCGATCCTGATGCTGACGGCAAAGGGGGACCCGATGGACCGTATTGTCGGTCTTGAGCTGGGGGCCGACGATTACCTGCCAAAACCATTCGAGCCGCGCGAACTTCTCGCCCGGTTGCGGGCAATCCTGCGCCGCGGCGGCGCCATGGCCAGCAATCAGGCCGCCATCGCGCGCTTCGGCCGCCTGGAAGTCGACAGCAATGCCATGCAGGCACGGATTGACGGCAAGCCCTGCGCCTTGACCACGCATCAATTCAAGCTGCTGGAACTCCTGTCGGCATCGCCCGGCAGAGTCCTTACCCGCGACTATTTGATGGATGGCCTCAAGGGTGAAGACCTCCAGGCCTTCGACCGCTCGATCGATGTCCATATTTCGCGCATCCGGGCCGAGATCGAGGACGATCCCAAACACCCGCGCCGGGTCATAACCGTGCGCGGGGCCGGCTATGTCTTTGCCCGGGCACAGGATTGATCAGGTATGCTGAAACGACGCCTCAGATTACAGATATACGCCACCATCATTGCCAGCCTGATCACCGTGGTGGTGTTGACAGCCCTGTTGTGGAATCTGTTCAACATCGACAACCGTGACCGTGACGTCTTCCAGATTGCTGGCCGGTTGGTCGCGTTGACGCTTGCGCCCGCCAATGCGCCTGTTGATCGCCAACGCGCAGCGATCGAACGCCTCGGATCGGAGTTGAACGTCAACATCACCCTGTTCGACCGCAACCGCAAACTGGTTGCCGCCAATGGCCCGCCCAGCCTGCCGCCGGCGCCTTCAGTTGAACGTAGCCGTAGCTATCGGGTACACGGCGATCCGTTCTGGGCACTTCGCCTCGACGATGGACGTTGGCTTGTCGCCTCCCTCGCCGGCCGGAGTAACCACCGCCCATTACTCAACCTGGCCCTTCTTCTCGGCAGCGTCGCGCTTGGCGTCGGCCTTGTTTCCTACCCGTTCGTTCGCCGCCTCACGGGCCGGCTGGAGCGGCTCCAGGCCGGCGTTCAGCGCATCGGCTCTGGCGATCTCACCGCCCGTGTCGATGTCGAGGGACGTGATGAGATTGCCCAACTTGCCACCAGCTTCAACGAGGCTGCCGGCAAGATCGAAAAGCTGGTCGGCGCCCACCGCCTGTTGCTCGCCAATGCCAGCCACGAATTGCGCACGCCCTTGTCGCGCATCCGCCTGGGCATAGAGTTCCTCCAGCACAAGCCGGGCCCGGACCGCACCGCAGCCCTGCAGCAGGATATTGCCGAGCTCGACGAACTCATCGATGAAATCCTCCTGATGAGCCGGCTCGATGCCCGCTCGTCAGCCGACCTGTCGCAAGAGATCGATCTGGTCGCGCTGGTTGCAGAAGAATGCGCCCGTTATGCCGGCTGCACCCTCACCGGCACCTCACCTGCCATCCCCGGCGATGTGCGCCTCTTGCACCGCCTTGTCCGCAACCTCCTGGACAATGCTGTGAAATACGGCGCCCCGCCGGTCACCGCAGACTTGTCGCATACCCAAACCGAGGCAATTCTCACCATCAGCGATACAGGACAGGGTATTCCCGAGGGCCTGCGCGACAAGGTTTTCCAGCCGTTCTATCGTGCGCCCGACAAACAAAACATCAAGGGCTACGGCCTCGGCCTGGCGCTGGTCCGCCAGATCGCCGAGGCCCACGGTGGCAGCGCCATCATCGTCCCCGCCGATGAGGCGAAATCGGCCATAAGGGTAACCTTGCCGATCTGATCACCGGTGTTGCAGGGTATCTGCAGTCCCGCTAGGGTCAGGACCCTAAGATGCCAGCCGCCGGCGGAATACCCATAACCGCGCCGGTGGAATGTTGCGCAGCATCCAGTCAAGCGGTTCGACCGAATAGGTTTCCTGGTCAGACGGTACCGGTGACAGCGGGCAATAGGAAATCTGCACCACCGGACGGCCGGGCTTCAACCGGTTCAACAGATTATTCACAAAATTCACTCGATGCTCGGCCGGAAAGTACAAGAGGGGAACGGCTGAAACGATCGTATCGAACTGCACACCCTTCATGTCCGGCAACGCCTCATCCAGTTGAAAGGCATCACCGTGGATGATGTTTACATCCGGAAATTCGGACCTCAATTGCGGCAGGAACGCCTCGGTATGCTCGATGCTGTAGAGTTTTTCAGGTTCTACATTACGGGCCAGAATGGCCTTGGTGATAACCCCCGTGCCCGGGCCAAGTTCAAGCACAGGACCTTGGCTATGCGGATTAATAACGCTTGCCATGCGTCTCGCAGTCGCGCTGCTGGTCGGCAGGACCGCACCAAGTGCTTTTGGCTTGTCGATCCACGTCTTGAAGAACAGAATCTCTTCATCAAAGTGCTTGGCAGCAGTCTTGGCAAAGCGAATATTCACTGATCACCTCCTCCACTCACGCCGAACGGACAAACTCAACACAACCAGATAAAGGCCGATCACGACACATTTAGGGCAACGTCACTGCACAAATGGCAATTTTTTGACAATCGGACCGACAAAGGCTTGGCGGAGAGAGAGGGATTCGAACCCTCGGAACGCTTGCGCGCTCAACGGTTTTCGAGACCGCCCCGTTCAACCACTCCGGCACCTCTCCGTATCAGGCGCACCCGGCAGCGCCGGGCAGGTCGTGGGCGATCAAATAGCGCGGCGACGACGAAATGCCAATGGCTTTTTCGTTGCAAAGAACCTTGGCCCATCCCAAATTGGCTATATTAATGGCCCAAACGGGCATACTGGAGGACTTCATGGCGCGGCCGAGCGTTGAGCCGATCAGGCGACGCGATCTGATGAATGCGGCAATTGCCGCCATTCACCAACGCGGCTCGCTGGACGTGACGATGAGCGAGATCGCCGGTTTTGCCGGTGTCTCCCCGGCTCTGGCGCACCATTATTTCGGCGGCAAGGACCAGCTGATCGTTGCCAGCATGCGCCACCTGCTGACCGAACTGCGCACCGCTGTGATCTTGGCACTTGACGCTGCCGAAACGCCGCGCGAGCGCATTTCAGCGGTTATCAACACTAGCTTTGCACCTGAACAATTCGATGAAAAGACCGTCTCGGCCTGGCTCACTTTTTACCACTATGCGCAAAGTTCGGATGACGCGGCCCGGCTGCTGACCGTCTATTTTGCCCGTCTGAAGAGCAATCTGGCCGATGCGCTGCGTCAACTGGCCGGCCCCGATGATGCCTTTATGATCGCCGCCGGCGCTGCCGCCCTGATCGACGGCCTTTATTTGCGTTATGGCCTCAAGGCCGGCGCCCCGCCCCGTGGCCATGCCCGCGCACTGGTAGAGCGTTTTATCGATGACGCTCTTGCCGCTGCCGGCGGAACCGGCGCGGTTTGAGCTCTTCAGTCAATGGCGTTGTTGCCGCCGGCCATCAGCTGACCGCTGGGGCCGCTGCACAAATTCTGAAATGTGGCGGCAACGCCTGTGATGCGGCCATTGCCGCTGCCTGGATGGCCTGCCTGTGCGAGCCGGTTCTGGCCTCGCCCGGCGGCGGCGGCTTTGCCATGGTCGACCCCGGCGACCGCCAGACCCGTCTGATCGATTTCTTCGTCCAGACCCCGATATCGCCGGCCGGCGATGCCGAGTTCTTCGCCGCCGATGCAGATTTCGGCGAAACCCGGCAAACCTTCCACATCGGCCATGGCGCATCGGCGACACCGGGCTTCGTGCCCGGCCTGTTCCACCTGCATGAACAATTCGCCAGCTTGGCCATGGCCGACCTGATCGCGCCAGCCGCCTCAGCCGCACAAGACGGTATAGTTGTGACGCCCTTCCAACACTTCCTGTCGACGGTCGTTGCCCCCATTCTGCTTGCCAGCGATCGAGCCCGCGCGCTGTTCGCACCAGATGGCGACCTGTTCGCTGCTGGATCGACCTTCAAGAACCCGGGCCTGGCCGACCTTCTAAATATGCTGGCTGCTGAGGGCCTCAAGGCCTATGACGGCGAAATCAGACAACAGATGCTGGCTCAGCAATCCGCTGGCGGACATCTGTCCGATGCCGACTTTGCCCGCTATCGAATAGCCGACCGCGATCCGCTCAGGCTTGCGCTTGGTGATCTGGATATTTCACTCAACCCGCCGCCATCGTCCGGCGGCGTGCTGATTGCTCACACATTGTCAGCCATGCCGGACATCACGCCGTTTGAACTCGCCCGCGCGCTTGATCACACCGACCGGCAAAGACGCCAGCTCGGCGGCGACCTCAACAAGCTGATCGCCTCATTCGGCGCGCCGGCCGAGCGCGGCACCACGCACATCTCGGTCATTGCCGCCACAGGCGATGCCTGCGCCATGACTTTATCGAACGGCGAAGGCAATGGCCGCGTGGTCGGTGATCTCGGATTCATGATCAACAACATGCTGGGCGAGGAAGATGTCAACCCGGCCGGCGCGACCGGATGGCCGGCCGGCGCACGGCTGTCGTCGATCATGTGCCCAACGATCGCAGAGGCTGAAAACGGCACCCAGATTGCGCTCGGCTCGGGCGGCTCCAACCGCATCCGTTCGGCGATCGCCGCAGTACTGTGCAACCTTGCCCGCCCGCCGCGCGACATTGCCGCCAGCATCACCGCACCACGCATGCACATCGAGGCAGGCCACCTCGATGTCGAGATCGACTACGGCGAGGACACCCTGGCCCGGTTGCAGACCAGCTTCCCCGATCATCGTGTGTGGCGCGAACCCAACCTGTACTTCGGTGGCTGCCACATCGCCGCCCGCCATGCCGATGGCCGCCACACCGGCGCCGGCGACCCTCGCCGCGCGGGTGTTTGCATTACTGTCTAAAGTCTGTCGCGCAGCGAATACCAAGTCATTGCCAGCACCAGCGCCGGCCAGCGCAGCATGGCGCCGCCCGGGAACCGGCGGGTCGGGATACTTTCCATCACATCAAAGCCGGCCGACGTCGAACTGACCGCATCGGCAAGCAGTTTGCCGCCCATCGTTGCCATCACCACGCCGTGCCCGGAATAGCCCGACGCCGACAGGACATTCGGCGCCAGCCGGGCCAGATGCGGCATCCGGTTCATGGTGATTGCCAGTGTGCCGCCCCAGCCGTATTCGATGCGTGCATCCTTGAGCTGCGGGTAGATCTCCAGCATCGCCTTGGCAACGAACCCATTGATGTCGCGCGGAAACGAATAGCTGTAGTTCTCGCGCCCGCCGAACAGCATGCGTTTGTCGGCTGACAGCCGGTAGTAGTTGACGACGAACCGGGAATCCGACACCGCCACATCGTCGCGAATGAGCTGGCGCGCCATGTCATCGCCCAGTGGTTCGGTTGCGATGATGTAATTGTTGATCGGCATCACCCGTGCCGCGACCTCGGACGACAATTCGCCGAGGTAACCGTTGCATGCCAAAATAACGAAGTCTGCCTGGACCTTGCCTTTGGCCGTCACGACCTGACACGGGCTGCCGGCCGCATAAGAGCGGACTTCGGTCATTTCATAAAGCCGCGCGCCAGCCTTGGCCGCTGCCCCGGCGAGCCCGCGGGCATAGTTCAGCGGATGCAGGTGCCCGCCATCCATATCGAGCGCGCCGCCGTGATAATCCTCAGACCCAACCATCTCGCGGCACTCGTCCCGCTCGACAAACCGGACATGGCCATAATCGTACTCGGTATTCAATTTGTCGACATAAGCCTTGGTCTCGGCAGCAAAGCGCTCCCGGTGCAGAACATGAAAATTGCCCGGCTTGAGATCGCAATCGATCTTGTGACGCTTGATGAGCGACTTCAACAGATCCTTGCCGTCCTGTGATATCTGCCAGAGCTGGCGTGCCGCATTTTTGCCGGCCATCCGTTCAAGCTCGCCCTGGCCGAGCCGCTGGCCGGACCCGATCTGCCCGCCGTTTCGCCCCGAAGCACCCCATCCGGCCCGGTGCGCATCAACCACGACAACATCGAGCCCGCTTTCAGCCAGATGCAACGCCGCCGACAGCCCGGTGAACCCGGCGCCGATGACACACACATCGCATGCGGTATCGCCATCAAGCGAGTAAAACTCTTGCAATGGCTGCACCGACGCAGCGTAATAGGACGGCGCATGCTGGCCCGGCCGGTCATTGGAATAGAGCAGGTTCAAAGCGGTCATGCGATCATTCGATACGGGCTGTCACAGACAATACATCAACCGTATGGCGCCAATTGCCCGGTGCTGGCTGATTGTCGAATACCACCTCTTCCTTAAACGGCTTGGCGCTGCCTGGTGCAATTTCCAGATCATAAAGCCCCAACCGCCGGTCACCGATCTTGTTGCAGCGAACTTCAAGCACTGAAAGCGCGATGTCACCGGTCAAAAAGTCCGGACACGAAAACAGCCGCATCCGGAAAACCACATCGCGCACGGCATAGTCGTCATTCAGGTTCTTTACCGCCCCGGCAAAGACCCATGAATACAGATCGGGGCGGTCTTTAAGCTGCCCGTCAGCACCGCGATACTGTTCGGTACCGGGTGTGAAACTGGGGGTTTCGACAACGACTTCCTGCGGCTTGATTGCCCGGCGCGCCAAGGCGGCTTTTTCCGCCAGCGCCCGCGTGTCCTGAAGCTTTTCATCAGCCGCCGGCGGCGTTGCCTGTTGCTCGGCCTGATCGATCACCAGGAAATACAATGCCACCAGAGCTGCAAAGAACCCCAGCACCCCAAGCGCCACCAATCGCGTCCGGTTCGAGTTCAGCACCAGAAAGACCATCAAGAACAGAACCGCAAACAGAAACAACCAACCCATAAAATCACTTTATCCTGTCTGATGCCAAAACGATGCCGATGCCGTACCGTGAATA
Organism: Hyphomicrobiales bacterium; assembly: GCA_013002595.1. Taxonomy (GTDB): domain Bacteria; phylum Pseudomonadota; class Alphaproteobacteria; order Rhizobiales; family Aestuariivirgaceae; genus JABDJG01. Next base: position 10,193 of record JABDJG010000337.1, read on the forward strand.
TGGTCCCATTCACCGTTCACAGCAATACTGACGGTTCATAAGTTCCAATTGCGGCAATCCGCCACCCTTGGTG
>JABDJG010000356.1 GCA_013002595.1 Hyphomicrobiales bacterium
GGAAGATATCGTGGAACAGCAGGTCGTCAGCGGCATTACCTATTCAAAGGATGAAGCGCAAATTTCGTTGAGGCGAGTGCGCGACAAACCAGGTGTATCAGCGGCCATTTTCGGCCCCCTTGCCGAGGCCGAAATCAGCGTTGACATGATCGTCCAGAACGTTTCGGCGGATGGCGAGACAGCCAATCTGACCTTTACGCTGGCGACCAAGGACCTGCCTCGGGCGCTTGAGGTTCTTGAGGGCGCCAAGGAAAAGATCGGGTTTGGCGAACTCAACCACGCGACCGGCGTTGCCAAGGTCTCGGTGATCGGCATTGGCATGCGTTCACATGCCGGTGTTGCCTCGCAGATGTTCAAGGCACTGGCCGACAAGGGCATCAATATTCAGCTGATTACAACGTCGGAAATTAAAATTTCCGTGCTCATCGATGCCGCTTACACCGAACTGGCGGTGCGTGTGTTACATTCGGCCTACGAGCTGGACAAGACGTAGCCGGATTGGGTTGACGAAGATGGCAACAAAGCTGCTATTTTGGGTGCGAAGGCCCCTGGGGAACAAGGACACCGCATAATGCCAACCTCCGCATTAGGCCCGCGTGTTCTGCTCAGACGGTTGCGCGAGGTCATGGCGGGACCGGAGGCAACCCAGGACAGGTTAGACAGGATTGCCAAGCTGATCGCTTCCAATATGGTGGCGGAGGTGTGCTCGGTCTATGTGTTGCGTGATGGCGGCATACTGGAGCTTTACGCCACCGAAGGCCTGAGGCGTGAAGCGGTTCACCTGACAAAGCTGAAAACCGGCGAAGGACTCGTCGGTACAATCGCCAAAGAAGCTGTGTTGCTCAACCTGAGCGAAGCCCAACGACATCCGGCGTTCAAGTATCTGCCCGAAACCGGCGAAGAGATCTACAACTCGTTCCTGGGTGTGCCGATCCTAAGGGCCGGCCAGACGATTGGTGTTCTGGTCGTGCAGAACCAGGCCTCGCGGCATTATTCAGAAGAAGAAGAAGAGGTTCTGCAGACTACGGCCATGGTCCTGGCCGAAGTGATTGCATCGGGTGAGCTGGCCGAAGTGACGCGCGATGTCGCTGTCGATATCGGCCACATCAAGAGCCATCAGCTGACCGGCGAAGTGCTGGCAGACGGCATTGCGCTTGGACATGTCGTGCTGCACGAGCCGCGGATCGTGGTCGGCAATCTGATTGCCGAGAGCATTCCAGATGAACAATTGCGGCTTGAAGAGGCCATTGACCGGCTGCGGGAACAGGTCGACAGTTTGATCGCGCGCACCGAATTCGGACGTGGCGGCGAGCATGACGAGGTGCTCGAGACGATCCGGATGTTTGCCCATGACCGCGGCTGGATGCGGCGTATGCGAGAGGTCGTGGAGACCGGGTTGACTGCTGAAGCTGCAGTTGAGCGGGTGCAGAGCGACAACCGGGCCCGCATGCAGCGCCAGGCCGATCCTTATCTGCGCGAGCGCATGCATGACATCGACGATTTGGCCAATCGGTTGTTGCGCTTGTTGACCGACCAGACCGAGACGGCTGCGCAAGGTGATCTGCCGCGCGATTCGATAATTGTTGCGCGCAACATGGGGCCGGCGGAATTGCTCGATTATGATCGCAGCAAACTGCGGGCGGTACTGCTTGAAGAGGCCGCCGGCACATCGCACGTGGCGATTGTGGCGCGTGCGCTCGGTGTGCCCGCGCTTGGTCAGATCGAAGGTCTCGTCGACCTTGTCGATACGGGTGATCCGATCATCGTCGATGCGACAAACGCGGAGGTACACATCCGGCCGGGGCCGCACATTCAGGAGGCCTATGCGGAAAAGGTCAAGTTGTACGCACACCGGCAGGCCAAGTATGACAAACTTCGCGACTTGCCGGCGGTGACTGCGGATGGTCTCAAGATCAGTTTGAACATCAACGCCGGCCTGTTGGTCGATCTGCCGCATCTGGCGGATTCAGGGGCGGACGGCATCGGGCTTTATAGGACAGAACTCCAGTTCATGGTGCGGCAAACGTTTCCAAGACAAGGCGAGCAGACCTCGCATTACCGCGCCATCCTGGAGGCCGCCGGAGACAAGCCGGTGGTGTTCCGTTCGCTCGACATCGGGTCAGACAAGATGTTGCCGTACTTCCATTCGCAGCGAGAAGAAAATCCTGCCATGGGCTGGCGGGCGCTGCGCATAGCATTGGACCGCCCGGCCTTGTTCCGGCTGCAGATGCGCGCGCTGCTGGATGCGGCAGCAGGTAAAGAGCTGCGGTTGATGTTTCCGATGGTTGCCGAGGTCGACGAATTCTTGCGCGCACGGCAGTTTGTCGAAAAAGAACGGGCATTTCTGGCTGCCCGTGGTCATGAGCTGCCCGAGAGCATCAAGCTTGGGATCATGGTCGAGGTGCCCTCGATCATCTGGCGGTTGGATCAATTGTTGCCGATGCTGGATTTCATTTCGATCGGGTCCAATGATCTGATGCAGTTCCTGTTTGCGTCCGACCGCGGCCACCCAAGGCTGGCAGGCCGCTACGATACGCTCAGCCCGGCCATCCTTTCGGTCATCCGCCAGATCGTCGATCGGGCCGAAGCACATGATGTGCCGCTCAACCTGTGTGGTGAGATGGCCAGTCAGCCGTTGGAGGCCATGGCGCTGATCGGCTTGGGCGTAAAATCGATTTCGATGGCGCCGGCTGCGATCGGGCCGGTAAAATCCATGGTGCTCAAGCTCGACAAATCGCAGATTTCTCAGTTTATCGAGCCGCTTCTCAGCAGGCCGGATCAGTCGATCAGGGGCGATCTTGAGCAATTTGCCAGGGCGAACTCCATTCCGGTGTGATTGCGAGTTTTCCAGCTGTTCGGAGAGCTTTCTCAGCGAAATTTCGCACTCTGGGGCCTATGTTCACCATCTGCTTACCATTTTTGTTCATTGTGGCACCTGAGATCAGATCGCCTCTGCAGCGACGCGTGGGACGGGTCGGCAGCATGGGGTCTTGCAACGGCCACAAAAGTACATCGGATACCATGGACCAGTTGAAGCAACCGCAGCCACAAGAGCAGTTTTCGTTCTACCGACAGAGGCCGCAAGGAGATATTGACCCGACAGGCGAGGCCGGCTGGTATCTGCAACGTGAACGCGAACGTCGGCGTCTTACATTGGATCAGGCTGGTGAAGCTTGTGGTATCCACCCGCACCATCTGGAGGGCATTGAACTTGGCGATCTGACACGGCTACCACCGCGTACTGAGTCACTGCGGATGATCGGCATTTATGCGCAGTTCTTGGGCTTTGACCCGCAACCGCTGATACTGCATTACACGCAATTTCTGCCGCAGCCGATGCCCATTGCCAAGACTGCCAAGCCTCGCCGGCCGCGTCCGTTGTCGAGCGCCAAGATCATCCCGTTTGTGAATATCGAAAAGTTGAAATCGTACTCTTCCGGGGCCGGGGGCATTGTTGCATCCGTTTTGGCCGCAATCGTTGTGTTTCAGGGCATGGTCTTTGTGCTTTCGCCTGAGAGCAACACCGGCGGTGCCGCCAAGACCGAAATTCAGGCTGGTCACGACCGCACGGCCAAAATCGACAGTCAGCATGCCAGTGGCGAAATTGTTGCCTCAATCAGCAAGGTTACTGAAACGGAACTGGATGACGCCGATGGCACAAGGATTGGTCAGCTGGCACACGATGCCGACCAGTCCGCAGGCGGGCTTAGTGGCCTGACTGCCTTGATTGAAAAGGACGTCGTCAATTTCAAGGTACCGATACCGAGGCCCAAGCCGGTTGCGCTTGGCGGCGCAAAGTCGTCGAGCAGCAAAACCGCCGCGGTTGACCAGATTGTTGTTGAACCGGCTTCGACCGGCCGGGTGCATGGTGCAGCCAATACCAATGCACGGCTGGTCTTGAAGGCCAAAGCGCCTGTCTGGATCCGGATCGAGGATCAGCAGGGCAATGTGGTGATGACCCAGACGCTCAACAAAGGCGATACCTACCGCGTGCCGGCCCGAGACGGTTTGATCGTGATTGCCCGGGACGGGGGCCTGATCAATTACTCTATCGACGGTGTAGACAAGGGGCCGCTTGGCGATCACGGTGAAATCCTGGTCGGCCGCTCACTGGATATCCCCTCACTGGGTTAGCTGAAACAATACAACCGGCCAGGGTTTGCGCAAGCCCGTCATGACGGCTGGTCTATCATAATAGTGCTTACACTTTGCCCGTGCATGCTCTAGAACCCGATCAATCGTTTTCCACCAATCAGTCGGCCCGCGGAGCGGGATGCCATGTCCGTTGTAAACTCAGACAAGATCGCCCAGGTGCTCGCGCGTTTTTCAGCCCTTGAAGCTGAGATGGCCAGTGGCACGGATGGTGATGCCTATGTGC
>JABDJG010000391.1 GCA_013002595.1 Hyphomicrobiales bacterium
GCGCATCGCCGCGTTCTCTTCAATGATGTTGAGCAGATTGAACCAGATGCCGATAACCTGCAGCGAGGCGATCCTGAGTTCACGGTCCGCCGGCAGGGCGCCTGCCGCACTGGTCAGGAGGCCGGCAACCCGAGGCTCACGGTCGACGATGATGGTCCGCAACAACCCGAGCAGGTGTTCCTTCACGTCTTCGCTGTGCAGCGGCGTTTCACTAGAGGAGATTTCCAACGCAAGACTCATCGCTTAACAATCACAACTTGTAGCGATGCGTTAGCACGTTGGCGGCGTAATCCAAACAGCCTCAGGCAGCCGTTGCCACTGCATCGCGGACGGTTTCACCGATGGCCGCCGGCGTTGGTGCAATGACGGCGCCCACTTCACGCAGGATTTCGACCTTCTCACTGGCGCTCTCACCGAACGCGGAAATGATCGCGCCGGCGTGTCCCATGCGCCGGCCCTTGGGTGCGCTGAGGCCGGCAACATAGGCAATCACCGGTTTGGTCATGTGATCGCGCACGAATTCGGCAGCTTCGGCTTCCTGCGGCCCGCCGATTTCGCCGATCATGACGACGGCGCTGGTCTCGGGATCCTGCTCGAACAATTCCAGGATATCGCGGAACGAGCTGCCATTGACCGGATCGCCGCCGATCCCGACGCTGGTCGAGACCCCGATCCCCAGATCCGACATCTGCGAGGCCGCTTCATAGCCAAGCGTGCCGGAACGGCCAACGATGCCGACCGATCCGGTCTTGTAGATATGATCCGGCATGATGCCGATCAGCGCCTTGCCGGGGCTGATGATGCCGGCGCAGTTCGGCCCGATCAGCCGCATGCGATTGGCTTCCCGGTAGCGCCGCATATAGCGCTTCACGCGGATCATGTCCTGGGCTGGAATACCATCGGTGATCGCCACGCACAGTTTCAACCCGCCGTCGGCCGCTTCCATGATGGAATCGGCAGCAAACGGTGGCGGCACGAACATGACACTCGTTTCAGCGCCGGTCTTTGCCGTTGCTTCCTTCACCGTATCGAACACCGGCACGCCATGGACGGTGCTGCCGCCCTTGCCGGGCGTCACACCGCACACGATGTTGGTGCCGTATTTCAGCATTTCTGCAGTGTGAAAATTGCCGATCTTGCCAGTGATGCCCTGAACCATGACAGGCGTTGTGCGGTCTACCAGAATGCTCATGTCGCGTTCACCAGCTTTACATTGTGTTTCAGGTCGTTCTGCCAGGCGGCAACAATACGCTCAGCGGCCTCCGACAGGGTTGCGGCCCGGATTATCGGCAACCCGCTCTGGGCCAGGATCTTGCGGCCCTCCTCGACATTGGTGCCGGCCAGACGCACCACCAAAGGCACATTGACGGGGTTCTCTTCAAGCGCCTTGATGACACCTTCGGCGACCCAGTCGCACCGGTTGATACCGGCAAAGATATTGACCAGGATGGCCTCGACATTCTTGTCCGACATCACCAGCCGGAACGCCTTGGCAACCCGCTCCGGCGTTGCACCGCCGCCGATATCGAGGAAGTTGGCCGGCTCGCCGCCCGATTGCTTGATCATGTCCATCGTCGCCATGGCAAGCCCGGCGCCATTGACGATGCAGCCGATATTGCCATCAAGGCCGACATAACTGAGGCCCCGGTCGGCAGCTTGCGATTCGCGCGGATCTTCCTGCGACTTGTCACGCAATTCCGAGATATTGGGCCGGCGGAACATCGCGTTGTCGTCAAAGTTCATCTTGGCATCGAGCGCCATGACCGAACCTTCCGACGTGATCACCAACGGGTTGATCTCAACCATCGTTGCATCGAGATCGCGGAACGCGCGATAACACCCGATAATGGTTTCAGCCACCTGCTGCACCTGGGCCGGCTCGATGCCGAGACCAAAGGCAATCTCGCGGGCCTGGAATGCCTGAATACCCACCGCCGGCTCGATCACCGAACGAATGATGGTGTCGGGCTCGGTCTCGGCGATTTCCTCGATTTCCATGCCGCCGGCCGCTGAGGCCACCACCATGATGCGCTCTGTCTTGCGGTCGAGCACCAGGCCGAGATAGAGCTCGCGCTCGATCGGCACCGTGCCCTCGACAAACACCCGGTAGACAACCTTGCCTTCCGGCCCGGTCTGGTGCGTCACCAGCCGTTTGCCGAACAATTCGCTGGCCGCATCGTGCACTTCGTGATCGTCATTGCAGAACTTGACACCGCCGGCCTTGCCGCGCCCGCCGGTGTGTACCTGCGCCTTGACCACCCATTGGCTGCCACCAATCTCGCGCGCACGGTAGGCGGCCTGCTCGGGACTGTAGGCCAGCCCGCCACGCGGCACCGGCACACCAAACCCCGACAGGATTTCCTTGGCTTGATACTCGTGAATATCCATCGTCGTGTCCTGACCTGGATCAGGATCGATTTTGATTTACGCAATCAAAATCGATAAACCTGATCGGCTTCAAAAAGTTAGAGGACGATTCACGATATTGAATGCGTCATTCAATACCGATCGTGCTCTAAACCAGCTATTCAGCTGCGATCAACATTGGCACCATATCTTTGTAGCCGTTTTCAGCCGAGCGGTAATATTCCTCAGCGGCTGCAACGCCGCTGCCCGCTTCGACCGGAACGCCCAGGTCGCGCATCGACATTTCCGCACCGGCCAGCGCCATCATCAGCATCATTTCGTTGAGATCGCCGAGGTGGCCGATCCGGAACACCCGGCCGGCAACCTTGGACAGCCCGGCGCCCAGCGAAATGCCATAGCGGTAATAAGCCCGCTTGAGCAATTCGCCCGAGTCAAAGCCATCCGGCAGGCAGATTGCGCTCACGGTGTCGGAATGCCACTTGGGATCGGCCGCACACAGTTTGAGGCCCCAGGCATCGATCGCCTTGCGCACACCGGTTGCCAGGAAGTGATGCCGGGCAAATACGTTCTCCAGCCCTTCATCGAGCAGACGGTCGACCGACACCCGCAGCCCCCTGATCAGGTTCATCGGCGGCGTGTAGGGAAAATAGCCGTCCTTGTTGGTGGCGATCATGTCCTTGAAATCGAAATAACAGCGCGCCAGTTCGGCCTGTTTGGTCGCTTCCAGCGCCTTTTGGCTGACGCACAGGATGGCAAGACCGCCGGGCAGCATGAAGCCTTTCTGCGACCCCGACACGGCAATATCGACGCCCCACTCGTCCATGCGGAAGTCGATGCTGGCAATCGAGCTGACACCGTCAACGAACAGGAGGGCCGGATGCCCGGTGTCATTGAGCGCCTGGCGCACCCCGGCGACATCGCTGGTCACACCGGTCGCGGTCTCGTTGTGGCACACCAGCACCGCTTTGATCTTGTGCGTGGTGTCGGCCTTCAGCCGGTCGGCATACTGATCGAGCGGAACGCCCTCACCCCAGTCCACATCGACGATTTCGACATCGAGCCCGTGCCGCTGGCACAGGTCGATCCATAGATGTGAGAACTGGCCGAAACGGGCCGCGAGCACCTTATCGCCGGGAACTAGCGTGTTGGTGATCGCGGCTTCCCAACCGCCGGTGCCAGATGAAGGGAACACAAACACCTGGGCGGACTGGGTTTTGAAAATCTTCTTCAGATCGGCGAATAGCGGCAGTATGAACGCCGGCAGGTCCGGTGCCCGGTGGTCTTCCATCGGCACATCAATTGCCTGACGGATTGCGTGGGGAATGTTGGTGGGTCCTGGAACGAAAAGCCCTTTGGTGCCTTGCATCGTGTTTCCTCTCTGAATTTGCGTTGCGCGCCTCAAGGCCGCTATATTTCAGGCCGGCGCAGCAGTATTGGCCCATTCAACCGCCGATCCGCCGGAACGGCAACGTCCTTAACTCCTGCTTTCGGTCTATCGTTAGGGTAGGCAATTTCCCATACTTTATGTTAGTATCCACAATGTGGAATGCAAAACACCCCATCCGTATGGGTAGTTTTTTATTGGATTTGCCTGATGACCCCCGAAAACAGCAAGACCGCGCCGGTGATCGATGTCGCGCTCGCCGACAGCAATCCGCTCATGTTGTCCGCCCTGTCGGAGTTCTTTGACCGCGACCCGCGTTTCAGCCTCGTGGCCACCGCCAGCACGGCCGAAGGGTTTCTCGAAGCAGTGCTGCGCGTGCCCGTGACCGCAGGCGTGGTCGACTGGACGCTGCCCATGCTCGGTACCGAAAAGCTGCTCGAAGTCCTGCGCGCCCAGTCCCAGCCGCCGCGTATCATCGTTTATTCGCACAACGATGGCGGCGATGTTCCGCGCCATGCAATGGCAGCGGGTGCGGCAGGATTTTGTGCCCGCAGCGAAGCACCGGCCAAGCTGCTCGACATTGTTGCAGATGTCGCCGCCGGCCAGATGGTGTTCCCGTTCCTTGACGTCCGCGAACTCAACAAGGACCCCAGACACACGCTGACCAAACGCGAACGGGCTCTGCTTGAAGCCCTCGCCACGGGCCAGACCAACAAGGAACTGGCAGGTCAGTTCGGCATCACCGTCAACACCGTGAAGTTTCACCTGCGCAATCTGTTCGACAAATTGTCGGTCAGAAACCGAGCCCAGGCGATTGCGTTTTACTACTCCTCGAACATTGCCGGCGTGGCACCGCCGGACGGGTCTGACGGCGACATTTAGTCCGCCTACGGATCAATAAGCCAGACGGCCAGCGGCGAATTCACCGCTTGACACGGACCGGTTTTCTCGCATTTTGTCGCCGCCCTGTAACAACCGCCAACAAGACAGGGCATCAAAACCATGAGCTTCCACACCATCGAACAGGCCCCGGCCAGGCTCAACAGAAGTGAACTCGCCGTTCCCGGAAGTCAGCCGCAGCTCTTTGAAAAAGCAGCGAAATCCGATGTCGATGTGATCTTCCTCGACCTCGAGGATGCCGTCGCGCCGGACGACAAGGAACAAGCCCGCAAGAACATCATTGAAGCCCTCAATGACATCGACTGGGGAACCAAATCCATGTCGATCCGCATCAACGGGCTCGATACGCACTACATGTATCGCGATGTTGTCGACATTGTCGAACAAGCCGGTGAGCGCCTCGATCTGATCATGATCCCCAAGGTTGGCACCGCCGCCGACGTCTATGCCATCGACATGCTGGTGACCCAGATCGAGGATGCCAGGGGCTACAAGAAGCGCATCGGATTTGAGCACATCATCGAGACCGCGCTCGGCATGCAGAACGTCAACGAGATCGCCGGCGCCAGCGCGCGCAACGAGTCGCTCCACTTCGGCGTTGCCGACTATGCCGCCTCGACAAGAGCCCGCACCACCATCATCGGCGGCGTCAATCCCGACTACGCCGTCCTCACCGATCCGTCAGACGACGGCGCCCGGGATGTCCATTGGGGCGACATGTGGCACTACGCCCTTGCCCGTATGGTCGTTGCCGCCCGCGCCAACGGCCTGCGCCCCATCGATGGCCCGTTTGGCGATTTCTCGGACCCCGATGGCTACCGCGCCGCTGCCAAACGCGCAGCAGTCCTCGGCTGCGAGGGCAAGTGGGCCATCCACCCCTCCCAGATCGAGCTCGCCAATGAGGTGATGAGCCCGAGCGAAGCTGAAGTCGACCGCGCCCAGCGCATTATCAAGGCGATGCAGGAGGCCGCTGCCGCCGGCAAGGGTGCGGTCTCTCTCGATGGCCGCCTGATCGACTACGCCTCGATCCGCCAGGCCGAGGTGCTGGTTGAAAAAGCCGCCCAGATCGCCGCTGCCTAATTTGGCTTGAGTTATCACAATCGGCGGGGCAGATTTCCCTCAACCTTTTGAGCTGGATAAGGAAATCTGCCATGCGCCCGTTTGAAGGCATCCGCGTCATCGACATGACCCATGTCCTGGCCGGCCCGTTCTGTACGTTCCAGCTCGGCACGCTGGGCGCCGATGTCATCAAGAT
>JABDJG010000432.1 GCA_013002595.1 Hyphomicrobiales bacterium
GCACAGTCCACGCCGTGGTCTGGCCGACCACAAGTGGGCTGTAACGACGTCCAGCGGGCGCGAAAACCCGGCCCTTCGGGTGGACCAAATCGGTACATCGGACGTCGTTAAGAAACTTACCCGATGCCCCACATCGCGTTGCGTTTCTTAACTAGCCGAGTGAACCGATCTGGACCATCAAATGGTTCACAATGAAAGCAAACCGCTTTAACTGATCACGGTCGTTTCAGTGAGAAGTCTGACAGGTTTGTCGGACAAAATTTTAAGGGAGACGGTAGAGACCAGGCGATGCGCTGTTGAGCACGCATCGCCTGGTGAAAAGAGTGTTTGTTACGCGGCCTTTTCGGCGTCGTCGGTCGTATCAGCCTCTTTCGGGCTGCGGCTGACCGAGTTCTCGAGCACGTGCTCGATCTCAGCGATAGCTGATGCTTCATCGTACTTGTTGACGGCGGCGATTTCGCGCGCCATGCGGTCGAGCGCTGCTTCATAAAGCTGGCGTTCGGAGTACGACTGTTCCGGCTGACGTTCTGAGCGATACAAATCGCGCACGACTTCAGAGACCAGGATCAGATCGCCAGAATTGATCTTTGCTTCATATTCCTGGGCGCGACGCGACCACATGGTGCGCTTGACGCGGGCGCGGCCCTTGAGGACCTTCAATGCCTGCTCCACAAGCGTTTTGTCGGAAAGCTTGCGCATGCCAACGCCTTCCGACTTTCCAACCGGAACACGCAGACGCATCTTTTCCTTGTCAAAATCGATGACGTACAATTCGAGACTTGCACCAGCGATTTCCTGCACTGCGATGTCGACAACTTTGCCGACGCCATGTGCGGGATAAACCACGTACTCATTGGTCTTGAACTTCAGTTTCTTACTGGTGGACTTTTTTTCAGCCGCCATGTTTTTGCTTACCTCGCCAATATTTCCATCTGTGATTCCCACCCAGCGTTGAGCGATCTCCCGACTTCGGCATTGGCCTGAAGGCCGGGGATCCAAGTTCGCCCATGACGCTGAAGGTCACCTGCATACAGAGATTGTCTTTCCCGCCGTGCCGGTCAAAGTGCGGTTCGGTTTTTGGCCCATCCGGCCCCATTGTTGTTGCGGGCTCACTCAGGCGAAAAAAATGCCGAGCTGTTCAAGCCCGGGTTTTCAAGAAAGTTCTAAACGCTGCATTGTCACTAGATATAGCACAAGTTTAACTAAATTTAAAGGGGGGTGCGACAGCGAAAGCATTTGAATCGCTACACAATTTTCGATAGCCGAAGAAAATGGTTAACAAATGTCCAGTTTGTGGTTGACGATATGGTTTATTCGATCGGCATCGTCAAACGCCATGATTTCGGCGCCACATGTACAAATAATCAGTCGCCTTCGCCAGGTTCTGCAGAAAAGTACTTTTCGAACTTGCCTTCGACGCCGATGAACTTCTCGGAGTCGGCTGGCGGGTCACGCTTGATGGTAATATTGGGCCAGACGTTGGCAAATTCGGTGTTTAACTCAAGCCATTTTTCCAGACCTGGCTCGGTGTCAGGTTTGATCGCGTCTACCGGGCACTCCGGTTCGCATACGCCGCAATCGATACATTCGTCAGGATGGATGACGAGCATGTTCTCACCCTCATAGAAACAATCTACCGGGCAGACTTCCACACAGTCCATCAGTTTGCACTTAATGCAGTTGTCATTGACGATGTAGGTCATGTGCTAATCAACCATCCGCGTTAATCCGAGTGCGCTCCAAGCGCACATAATATCGAGGCAGCCGTATAACAAGCCGGGCCTCATCGCGCATCCCCTTTTCGATCACTATGCGTTGATTGTTCGCAGTTGCTGGCGAGGGCGCGTTGGTAGAGTTGGCGGGCTTCATGCGCCGGACCGCGCCGCTTGGCGAGCGCGACGACCTCGATGACGTGCAAGTGGCCGGCGTATACGAATGTGAGGACGTCACCGGGTTTTACCTGGTGGCCGGATTTAAGTATTTTTTGGCGATTGACGCGGATGTTGCCGGCCTCGATGAGGCGCGCGGCCAGCGAGCGGGATCTAATCAGGCGGGCATGCCACAACCATTGGTCGACGCGCTGACCGGTTGCGGTTTGCGTCATGACTTGTCGGTCAACTCGGCCTTCAACGAGTTCAGCACTGCGAATGGCGAGTCTTCAGGATTGATCGTGGGCTTGGCGGGCCTGGCAGGTTTAGCGGATTTGGGCCGGGCCTGACGACGGTCAGGATGGGATTTTGCACGTTTGCCATTGTTGGCCGGTCTTGGCTTTGCCGGCTTGCGCTGGCGCTTGAAGGGACCGGTATCCTTGGGCCACCATACTTCAAGGATCAACGGCTCCTCGGCTTCAGCTACTGGCGCTGGCGCTTCAACCGGCGCCTGTGCCGCGGCCGGTTCGGCGTCGATGTTCGCTGTATCTGCCGACGGCGTTTCCTGTTCAGCCAGTTCTTGTGCGGCTGCTGTCTCAGATGAAGGCGTCTCAGCGGGCTTGGGCAGGGTCCGCTGTTCGGCGCGATACCCGAGCGAGGTCAAGATTGCCGAGAATTCGGGACCGGAACAGCCGACCAAGGACATCATATCGGGAATGACGCTGAAGCCGCCACCCTCGATCGAGCCTTCAGGGCGCGTGTCTCCTTCAAAGCGCGGGCGCCAGAACACGCGGTCGCGGATCATATCGGCAAGCCTTTCGAGCATGTCGATGCGCACTACCCGATCGTTGCAGATTCTAAAACCCGCCGTGCGGTAAAACCCCTGCGGTGTCGATCTGTCAAACGCAGCAGACGTCAGGCCGTTGCCGGGGATCGGCATCACGTCGTCTTTCAATCCGAGTTCGTTGCCGGGCTGAATCAAGGACCAAAGCAGCAGCCGCAGTTCGGTGGCGGCGGGTTTGAGCAGCACTGGCATGAATATGTGGAAGGCACCGAAGCGAACGCCGAACTTGCGCAACCCGCCACGCTCTTCCTGGCTGAGAAGTTTGACTTCTTGGGCCACGTCCTCGCGAGCGATTACACCGAAATTCTCGACCAGCCGGTAGGCAAGGCCGCGGGCGACCCCGGCGAGGTCTTCACTTTCAGACAGGCCGACCAGCGGTTCGAGAATTTTAGCGATGTGCCGTTGCAGAAACTTGCGCAACCGAAGCAGCGTGGCTTCACGGTCAGTGGCGGTCAATTCTTCATCTGCAATCAGGCTTATTTCCGGTTTCAGAACAGCCGAGCCGGTCCGCAGTTTGCCAACTGGTGCGCCGTGCCACACGATGGTGCCGGCCGGGCCTATTGTGAAATCAGGATCGGGCGCGGCGGTCAGAGATTGGGCGCGGGCCTGCAGTTCATCGGCGACGGCCTTCATTGCAGCGGTCCGCACTGCCTTGCCTTCACTGCCGTCGCTGGCTATCGGTTGAAAGCTGAGACCGGAAATGTGACCGGCGCATTCGCCCTCAACCATCACGGCTCCATCTTGTTCGACTTCGGACATAATCTCTTCTTTCTGGTGCAACCTTTTCATCAAAACAGCAGTGCGGCGGTCGACAAATCGCTGGGTCAGCCGTTCATGCAAGGCATCCGACAAACTGTCTTCTATCGCACGTGTGCGCTCTTGCCAATGGAAAGCATCCTTGACCCAGTCGGGCCGGTTGGCAATGAAAGTCCAGGTTCGTACATGTGCAATGCGGTTTGACAATGTATCGATGTCACCATCTGTGCGCGCACAATGTGCCAATTGGGTGGCCAACCAGTCTTCGGGAATGAGTTTGTCGGGACCGGTTATGTAGCGGTAGATGCGGCGAATGAGATTGGCATGTTCGGCGCTTGAGATATTGCGGTAATCAGGGATCTGACAGACGTCCCACAGGGTTTCGACCTGGGCCCGGCTCGATGCCACTGCCTGAATATCATCATCGCGGCTGAGCAGTTCCAGGGCTTCTATGTCGGCTGCCGGTT
>JABDJG010000476.1 GCA_013002595.1 Hyphomicrobiales bacterium
CACACAATGGTGGTACGGGCACAACGCGGTCGGCTTTTTCCTAACCGCCGGCTTCCTCGGCATGATGTACTATTTCATGCCGAAACAGGCCGGAAGGCCGGTGTTTTCGTACCGGTTGTCGATCGTGCATTTCTGGTCGCTGATCTTCTTGTATATCTGGGCCGGTCCGCACCACTTGCACTACACCGCCCTGCCCGATTGGGCGCAGACCTTGGGCATGGTGTTCTCGATCATGCTGTGGATGCCGTCCTGGGGCGGTATGATCAACGGTCTGATGACCCTATCGGGCGCCTGGGACAAGCTGCGCACCGATCCGATTATCCGCATGCTGGTAGTGTCGATCGCATTTTACGGCATGTCGACCTTTGAGGGACCGGTGATGTCGATCAAGTCGGTCAATGCGCTCAGTCACTACACCGACTGGACAATCGGCCACGTTCATTCCGGCGCACTGGGCTGGAACGGCATGATCTCCTTTGCAGCGATCTACTTCCTGGTGCCGCGGCTCTGGGGCCGTCAAGGCCTCTACAGCCTCAGGATGGTCAACTGGCATCTGTGGCTCGCCACTCTTGGTATCGTTCTTTATGCCTCATCGATGTGGGTGTCGGGCATCACCCAGGGCCTGATGTGGCGCGAATACGATACGCAGGGCTTCCTGGTCTACAGCTTTGCTGAATCAGTTGCCGCAATGCATCCGTTCTATGTCATTCGCATGCTCGGCGGCCTGCTCTATCTGGGCGGAGCATTCCTCATGGTCTGGAACGTTATTCAAACCATCAAGGGCCGAACCCGCATTGAAGCACCGATGGGCACAACCCTAGCCCCGGCAACGGCGTAAAGGAGCAGACATCATGTGGGCCAAACACAAAGTCGTTGAAACGAACGCCACGTTGTTGATGATCCTGAGCCTGATCGTCGTGGCGATTGGCGGCATCATCGAGATTGCACCGTTGTTCTATCTGCAGAACACCATCGAGAAGGTCCGCGGTATGCGGCCCTACTCACCGCTCGAGCTGGCCGGCCGCAACATCTATGTGCGCGAGGGATGTTATGTTTGCCACTCGCAGATGGTCCGCCCGTTCCGTGACGAGGTGGAACGCTACGGACATTACTCATTGGCCGCTGAAAGCATGTACGACCATCCCTTCCAGTGGGGCTCAAAGCGCACCGGACCGGATCTGGCAAGGGTCGGCAACCGCTATTCCGATGAATGGCACGTGCAACACATGATCGACCCGCAGTCGGTGGTACCGGAAACGATCATGCCGAAATACGGTTTCCTGAAAGACACCCTGCTGCGCACCGATGATATTGTCGATCACCTCAAAGCCAACCGGGCGGTCGGCGTGCCTTATAGCGATGAAATGATTGCAAATGCCAAGGCCGATCTCGTCAGCCAGGGCAATGCGGAGGCGGACGGCGCCGATGATGTGGTCAAGCGCTATGCCAAGGCGCAGGTGCGCGACTTCGATGGCGATCCATCGCGTCTCACCGAAATGGATGCCCTGATTGCTTATTTGCAGATGCTCGGCACCCTGGTCGAATTCGACGTCTACCGCGCCGACCAGAACCTGCGCTGAGGGAGGGAAACACAGTGGATTATGAAACCTTCCGCCAACTCGCAGACAGCTGGGGTCTTGTCTATCTGACCACGGTGTTCGTCGGTGTTGTGGTATGGGCGTTCCGGCCCGGCAGCAAGAAACATTATGAGGCCGCGGCGAAAATTCCGCTGGACGAGGACTAGAACATGGCGAGTGAAAAAGACAACAAACCTGCTGACCGTGAAGTCGATAAGATATCCGGCACCGAAACCACCGGCCACGTATGGGATGGCATCCGCGAACTCGACAGCCCCATGCCGCGCTGGTGGCTGTGGACCTTTTATGCAACCGTGGTTTTTGCGATTGGCTACGTTATCGCCTATCCGGCCATCCCGTTGGTCACGAATGCAACAACCGGGCTATTGGGCTATTCGACCCGCGGTGAAGTGGCAAAGCAGATTGCCAGGGCCAAACAGGCGCAAAGCGGCCTGCTTGAACAGATATCGGCAAAAACGCTGCAGGACATCCGCAAGGACCCGGAGCTGTTCCAGTTCGCCGTTGCCGGTGGCGCATCGGCCTTTCGGGTAAACTGCGTGCCGTGCCATGGTTCGGGCGCGCAAGGTGGCGGCATTTACCCTAACCTCAATGACGATGACTGGTTGTGGGGCGGATCGCTGGACGCCATTCACACGACCCTGAAGCACGGCATCCGCTTCACAGCCGATGAGAACACCCGGACATCTGAAATGCCGGCGTTCGGGCGTGATGAGATCCTGGAGTCTACCGAGATCAACGATACAGCGGAATTCGTGCTCAAACTATCCAATCAGGAACACAACGCCGAGGCAGCGGCGCGCGGGGCAACGGTTTATGCCGACAATTGTGCGGCTTGTCACGGTGACGCCGGTCAAGGCGACCCTGAGCAGGGTGCGCCCAATCTTGCCGACGCGATCTGGTTCTATGGTGGCAGCAAGGCTGAACTTGTGGCTCAGATTTCTGCACCGAAACTGGGCATGATGCCGGGCTGGCAAAACCGGCTCGATGAGGATACCCTCAAACAGCTGTCGATTTATGTGCACTCGCTGGGTGGTGGTGAATGACAGTCGTTCATGACAGCGTCGAGCGGCTCGATGTCGAGGCTGTCAACAGCAAGGAAAGACGCGCGCTCTATGCAGCGCGGGTCAAGATATTTCCCAAACGCGTCAGCGGCGTTTTCCGTAAGCTGAAGTGGTGGGTCATGCTCGTGACCCTGGCAATCTACTACATCACACCGTGGTTGCGGTGGGACCGCGGTGAACATGTGCCCGACCAGGCGGTTCTGGTCGATATCGCCAACCGCCGGTTCTATTTCTTCTTCATCGAGATCTGGCCGCAGGAATTCTACTATGTCGCCGGCCTGTTGATCATGGCCGGCATCGGCCTGTTCCTGGTCACCTCCACCGTTGGGCGGGCCTGGTGCGGCTACACCTGCCCGCAGACCGTCTGGGTCGATCTGTTCATGGCTGTCGAGCGCTGGATCGAGGGCGACCGCAATGCCCGTATCAAACTCGACGGCAGCGCCTGGACACCGGCAAAGCTTACCAAGCGGTTGGCCAAACATGCCGTATGGCTGGTGATCGCCTTGTTTACCGGTGGCGCGTGGATTTTCTATTTTGCCGATGCGCCGGCATTGATCGTAAGCCTGGTGACATTGAACGCGCCGCTTGTGGCCTATTCGACGGTCGCCATCCTGACCGCGACCACCTATGTCTTTGCCGGCTTCATGCGCGAGCAGGTGTGCACCTACATGTGCCCCTGGCCGCGCATCCAGTCGGCCATGCTCGACGAGGACTCGCTGGTTGTCACCTACAATGACTGGCGCGGCGAACCACGCTCGCGCCATCAAAAAAAGGCCGCAGCGCAAGGCCAAAAAGTCGGAGACTGCGTTGATTGCAACGCTTGTGTCGCAGTTTGTCCGATGGGCATCGATATCCGCGATGGCCAGCAACTCGAATGCATCACCTGTGCATTGTGCATCGATGCCTGTAACACGGTGATGGACAAGGTCGGCAAACCGCGCGGCCTGATCAGCTATTCGACGCTACGAGACTATGAAGCCAGCGCGTCCGGCCAGCAGGCCGTCACCAACTGGCGCTCGTTTATCCGGCCAAGAACGTTGGTCTATTTGCTGGTCTGGTCGCTGATCGGGTTTGGCATGCTGATTGTGCTGACGATGCGTGACCGCCTCGACGTCAGCGTTCTGCACGACCGCAACCCGGTTTTCGTTCAGCTTTCCGATGGTGCAATTCGAAACGGCTATACGATCAAGATCTTGAACATGCAGGCGGAACCGCGCCGCTTCCGGCTCGAAATTGCCGGTGTAGCCGGAGCGACCATGACGGTGGCCGGTTCGGATGCGCCCGGTTCAAGCTCGGCGCTTGTCGATATCGGAGCCGACAAGCTTCGGGCCATCAAGGTCTATGTCCGCATCCCGCAAGCAAATGTCGTAAGCGGTCGCAGCAAACTGAAATTCACGGTCAGCGATACGGCCGGATCGGAAACCAGCACCTATGAAGCAAATTTTGAGGCGCCTTGAGCCATGAGCATTCGCAACGAAACGCCAAGCATGCCCGGCAAGCCCTTCACCGGCCGGCACATGCTGTTGATCATGTTGGCCTTTTTTGGCGTCATCATCCTGGTCAATTTGACCCTGGCGGTCCTGGCCGGGCGCACCTGGACCGGCCTTGAAGTGAAGAACAGCTATGTCGCCAGCCAGGACTACAACGCCAAGCTGGCGGCGGCCGATCGTCAACGTGCCCGCGGCTGGCACAGCAAACTGATGCGCGATGGTAATGCGCTGACGCTGACGGTCACCACCTCGAGCGGCCGGGCCGTGCGCGGCGCAAGGATCGTCGCACAATTGCGGCGGCCGGTGCAAGAAAGCGACGACCTCGCGCTCGCGTTCATGGAGACCGCCCCCGGCGTCTACCGGGCAGTAACGCCGTCCCAATCGGGGTCCTGGGATGTCAGTGTGCAGGTAATCGCCCCGGGCGAGGAGCCCTACCGCCAGGTCTTTCGCATTCTGGTCAAGGAGTGAGTTATGAACTCCCCGGCCCATGCACCCCATACCGGCGATGTCGCTGCAGACCCCGCACCAGCGTCTGTGGAAACGGCTGTGCTGGTTATTCCCAGTGTGCATTGTGCCGGGTGCATTTCACGTATTGAACGCAGCTTGCTTCAACTGACCGGCGTTGAGACGGCCAGGGTGAACCTGTCGGCCAGGCAGGCCACCGTGCGCTGGGACCCGGCGGTAACGACAATTGACCGGTTGATTGCGGCACTGGAAGCAGAGGGGTTTGATGCCCGACCGCTGGCCGAGGCCGATCCGTCTGTAAAACTGGAAGCCGACCACGGCCGCCAGTTGCTCAAGGCGCTGGCCGTTGCCGGATTTGCTGCCGGTAACGTCATGTTGTTGTCGGTATCGGTCTGGTCCGGTGCAGAAGCCGCAACCCGGGACCTGCTGCACTGGATTTCCGCCCTGATTGCGCTGCCCGCTGTGGTCTACGCCGGCCGGCCGTTCTTTGGATCCGCATGGCACGCGCTGACGCATCGCCGTTTGAACATGGATGTGCCGATTTCGCTGGCCGTGATTCTGGCCGCTGCGATGAGCCTTTTTGAGACCGTGACCGGTGGACAGCATGCCTATTTTGATGCCTCGGTCATGCTGTTGTTCTTTTTGCTGTCCGGCCGCTGTCTTGATCACATGATGCGCCGGCGGGCCCGGTCTGCGGTCACCGGTCTGATTGGCCTCAAGGCGACCTCGGCCATCGTGGTGGATGATGCCGGAGGCCACATCACCACGCCCATTTCCAAGATTTCGGCTGGCATGCAAGTCCTTGTGCCCGCCGGCGACCGTGTCGCTACGGACGGTGTGATTGTTGAGGGACACAGTGATCTGGATCGATCACTGATCACCGGTGAGGCGGTGCCCGAACATGTCGGGCCGGGCAGCAGCATCGAAGCCGGCACCATCAACATCAGCGGGCCGCTCACCATCGAGGTGACGGCAAACGGCGATGACACAGTGCTTGCCGAGATCGTTTCACTGATGAATGCGGCAGAACAGGGCCGTGCCCGCTATGTCCGTCTGGCCGACCGGGCAGCGCGGATCTATGCCCCACTGGTGCATATCGCAGCCCTGGTGACCTTCCTCGGCTGGTTATGGTGGAGCGGTGACTGGCACGTCTCGCTTCTGACGGCCATTGCAGTGTTGATCATAACGTGCCCGTGCGCGCTCGGACTGGCGGTGCCAGCGGTTCACGTCGTTGCCAGCGGCCGATTGTTTGGCCAGGGCGTTCTGGTCAAGGATGGATCGGCGCTCGAGCGGTTGGCTGAAGTAGACATGGTCGTGTTCGACAAGACCGGCACGCTGACGACCGGCAAACCCAACCTTGTCGCGATGGATCCCATGTCGAGCGATGATCTCGCCATTGCAGCAGGTCTGGCCCGTCTGAGTTCACATCCGCTGGCGCATGCTGTTGACGACGCCCTCACGGCACGCGGCATCGAACCGGTCAAGATGGAAGATGTTGTCGAACATCCAGGCTATGGCATGGCCGCAATGCACAATGGTCAAACCGTCCGCCTCGGCAGTCCTGAGTGGTGCCGGGTGTCTGAAGATGACGCGGCGCAGGAAACCCCCGGATCGCAATTGTGCCTGCAATTAGGGTCCAGGCCGGCACGCAAATTCACCCTTGAAGACGCCCTGCGCGAGGATGCAGCTCAAGCGGTCGCGCAATTGCGTCGGCGAGGTCTTCGAACCGTCCTGTTGTCTGGTGACCTCGCGCCGGCGGTGAAGCAGGTTGCACGGCAGGTCGGCATTGACGAATTTCATGGCAGGTGGAAACCACAAGACAAGGCGGCTTTCATTCGGTCGCATCAAAACACCGGCCGCAATATCCTGATGGTCGGCGATGGCCTCAACGATGCCCCGGCACTCGGCACGGCACATGTCTCGATGGCACCGTCGAACGCTTGCGATATCACCGGTACTGCTGCCGGCCTGGTGTTTCTGGGCAGCCGGTTGCAGGTCGTACCCGATGCCATCGCGACTGCCGCCGCGGCCCGCCGGCTGGTGCGGCAAAATTTCGCCTTTGCTGCCGCCTACAATCTGGTGGCAGTTCCCATCGCAGTTGTTGGGCTCGCCTCGCCGTTGGTTGCGGCAATAGCGATGTCCGCATCATCGTTGGTCGTCACCGCCAACGCACTGCGATTGCAGTGGCGGCCAATTGCGGCAACTACCAATCAGATGCGCAACGTGAATGGAAGGAGCAAGCCATGAACATCATTCTGGTGCTGATCCCGGTTGCACTCCTGCTCGGCGGCATCGGCCTGGCCGCATTCTTGTGGGCCCTCAAAAGCGGCCAGTTCGAAGACCTGGACGGCGCAGCCGAACGCATCCTGATCGAAGATGACGATGCTCCCGACCGGACTGAGGGTACGGATTGACGTTTGTTGTTTTACCCCGCCAGTCGCCCAATCGCGCTAATCACTGCTTCCATCTTCAACCGGGCCGAACTGTTCGCGGAATGCACCCCCATTACCGGCGGCGTAAACCCCCGCGTTGCGACCGCCTCCTCGATCCATAAAAGCACATCATAGCCTGTGCCACGCTCATCATCGCCGAGGTCGTGATCGAGACTGATCTCTTTCACCTTGCCGGTCTCAAGCAGGGCGATAGCCTCGTTCGGCCAGTAAACCCGGGTCCAGCCCTCAGGCGTTGCCCGCTCATCGTCGAGAAAGACTTTCATGGCCACTTAACTACGCTGGTTTACATGTCGCTGCACCACCTGCCCGGGTTCAGGCCAGCACCTCTTGCAACGCCTCGGCCAGTTGCCGGGCCTTGAACGGCTTGTTCAAGAGCACGCAGTTGGCC
>JABDJG010000485.1 GCA_013002595.1 Hyphomicrobiales bacterium
GTTCAAGGCTGGCAGGTTCCTGGATGGCAAGTACACGGTCTGGGGCCAGGTGATGTCAGGCATGACATGTGTGGACAAAATCAATCGGGGTGAGCCGCCGGCAAACCCGGATAAAATCATCAAGATGCAGGTTGCTGCAGACGCGAAATAACCAATAGAGAGGATTTGAAAATTGGCGGATCTTGAAAATACAATTCATCTGGACCTGGAAGCAGGCCGTGTGGTCATCGAGCTGAAACCCGATGTGGCGCCCGGCCATGTCGAGCGGATCAAGGAGCTTGCCCGTGAGGGTTTTTACGATGGCACCCCGTTTCACCGGGTCATCGAAGGCTTCATGGCGCAGGGCGGTGACCCGACCGGCACCGGCACCGGTGGGTCCAGCAAGCCGAACCTGAAGGCGGAGTTTTCCGATGAAAAGCATCTGCGCGGCACCGCTTCGATGGCCCGTGCGCAGAACCCGGACAGCGCCAACAGCCAGTTCTTTATCTGTTTCGAAGAGGCTGCGTTTCTCAACAAGCAGTACACGGTCTGGGGTCAGGTTACCGAAGGAATGGAGCACATCGATGCCCTGCCACGCGGTGAACCTGTACCCGAGCCGGGCCGCATCGTCACCATGCGTGTGGCTGCAGACACTTAAGCCAACACCGTGAAAGTCGATCAGTTCGACTTTGAACTTCCGGAAGACCGGATAGCCTTAAGGCCAGTGGAGCCGCGCGATGCAGCGCGGCTTCTTGGCGTGATGCCGGGCGATCCAGTGCGGCTGAACGATGGTATGGTCAAGGACCTGCCCGGATTGCTGGCACCAGGCGATTGTCTGGTGTTCAATGACACACGGGTCATTCCAGCCCGGTTGACTGGCGTGCGTCATCGCGATGGTGCTACCGGCGCGCAGATCGAGATCACATTGCACCAACGGCTTGACAGCAACCGCTGGCTGGCCTTTGGGCGCCCTGCCAAACGCATGAAGCCGGGTGACCGATTACGCTTTGGCGCGAGCGGTAGGGCGTGCATGGCCGGTGAGCTGGATGCAGATGTCGAGGCCCGCGGAGAGGGCGGCGAAATGACCTTGTCATTCGCCTTGTCCGGCGCGGTTCTCGATGAGGCGATCGCGGCGTACGGCGATATGCCGCTGCCACCATATATTGCCGGCAAGAGGCCAACCGACCGGCGCGATGAGACCGACTATCAGACCGTCTATGCGGCGCGCGATGGCGCCGTCGCCGCGCCGACGGCGGGGCTTCATTTTACCCCCGAACTCATGGCTTCGCTTGATGGGCGGGGCATCGAACGTGCATTTGTGACCCTGCACGTGGGCGCCGGGACGTTCTTGCCGGTCAAGTCGGATGATACTTCGGGCCATCGCATGCACGCTGAATGGGGCGAGGTGACGGGCGATGTTGCCGAGCGCCTGAACGCGGTACGCCGGCGTGGCGGCCGGGTGATCGCGGTTGGCACTACCTCGCTGCGTCTCCTGGAAAGCGCAGCAGACCCGGACGGCAACATGCAACCCTACCACGGCTCGACCGACATATTCATCACCCCGGGATACACATTCCGGGCGGTCGATGCTTTGATGACCAACTTTCACCTGCCGCGGTCGACGCTGTTCATGCTGGTCAGCGCCTTCAGCGGGCTCGAGGTGTTGCATGCGGCCTATGCACATGCCATTGAGCAGCGCTATCGTTTCTATTCCTATGGCGATGCCTGCCTGCTATGGCCTGCTCGATGAATACATTCAAATTCAACTTGTTAAACACCGATGGCGATGCCCGTCTTGGCCGCATCGATACACCGCGCGGCGACATCCGCACACCGGCGTTCATGCCGGTCGGCACGGCGGGAACGGTCAAGGCTTTGTATCCTGAACAGGTTCGCGAGGCCGGCGCCGATATCATCCTGGGCAACACCTATCACTTGATGCTGCGCCCGGGCGCTGAACGCGTTCACCGCCTGGGCGGTCTGCACAGTTTTATTGGCTGGGACCGGCCGATACTGACCGATTCCGGCGGCTTTCAGGTCATGTCACTGGCCAAACTGCGCAAGATCACCGAACACGGCGTTACCTTCCAATCGCATATCGACGGGTCCAGGCACGAGTTGACGCCGGAACGGTCGATGGAAATACAGCGGTTGCTGGGCTCGACGATCCAGATGCAGCTCGATGAGTGCGTCGCCTTTCCGCACAGCGATGCAGACGCAGAGCGTGCCATGCAGCTTTCTCTGCGCTGGGCTGAGCGCTCGAAACGGGCGTTTGGTGACCAGCCCGGCCATGCCTGCTTTGGTATCGTCCAGGGCGGCATCGTGCCCGGCTTGCGTGAAACGTCTGCCAGGGGACTGACAGATATCGGATTTGACGGTTATGCGATCGGCGGGCTTGCGGTCGGTGAGGGCCAGGAACTGATGCTCAAGACGATCGAGTCTACAGCGCCTCACCTGCCTGAGGACCGGCCGCGCTATCTGATGGGTGTCGGCACGCCTGACGATATCGTTCAATCGGTTGCCCGTGGTGTTGACATGTTCGATTGTGTGATGCCGACACGCTCGGGCCGGCACGGCCAGGCTTTTACCCGTTACGGCAAATTCAATTTGCGCAACGCGCGCTTTGCCGAAGACCTCAGGCCACTTGATGAGACCAGCCCGCATCCGGCCCTGTCGCAGTATTCGCGGGCTTACCTGCATCATCTGGTGCGCGCCGGCGAGCTGTTGGGCTCGATGGTCTTGTCCTGGGCCAATGTTGCATACTACCAGCAACTGATGGCCGGCATCCGCGCGGCCATTGCAGAGAACCGGTTTGCCGATTTTGCCGACGAGGCCCGCGAGGGCTGGAAGGCCGGCGATGACGGTTGAGGGCCTTGACCTCAGGTGATCCGGCATGCGATCTGCTGTGCCAATTCAATTGACAGGAATGCGAGGCAAAATACCCGATGAAAATGAGCGGCGAACAACTCATACCTGCCTCACGCGAGGCGGTCTGGGCGGCATTGAACGATCCGGTAATCCTGAAACAGTCGATTGCCGGATGTACCCATCTCGACAAGAAATCCGCGACGGAATTTGCCGCCAAGGTGACAGCCAAGGTTGGTCCGGTGAAGGCCAATTTCACCGGTGATGTGAAGCTGTCCAAGCTGAAACCGCCGCAAAGCTATGTCATATCGGGCCAGGGCAAGGGCGGTGCTGCCGGGTTTGCCAAGGGCGGTGCAACGGTCAAGCTGGAAGAAAGAGACAGCCACACGCTGCTTACCTATGACGTCGATGCCCAGGTCGGTGGCAAGCTGGCGCAGATCGGCAGCCGGTTGATTCAATCGACGGCCCGCAAGATGGCAGATGATTTTTTCAAAAAGTTTGCCAAGCTGGTCGCCGACGCTCCCGCCAAGCCGGCGGCAAAGAAAACCGCTGCGAAAAAAGCTGCAGCCAAGAAAGTTGCTTCAAAGGCGACAGCGGCGAAATCCGCAGTAAAGAAATCCACAGTAAAGAAATCCGCAGTAAAGAAACCTGCAGTCAAAAAAGCAGCTGCCAAGAAGCCGGCGGCAAAGAAAACTGCTGCCAAAAAGCCAGTTGCTGCCAGTGACGTTGCCGCGCCCGAAGTATCGGCGGGCGCAACTCGGCCATCTGCAGCGTCGAGCAGCGCGCCGGTTGAACAGTCAAACAGTCGGGTGTGGTTGATCGTTGGCGCGATTGCCCTGGGCCTCGCGGTGATCTACCTGCTGACGAGATAGACGGCCATGCCGATATCTGCATTCGGACAAACTTGAATGACGCTGTGGATCAAGAACCCGTTGTCGTGCCTGGCCGAGGGGGCCGAGGGCGGTGTTGTTGTTCAAGATGACAAGATCATTGAACTGGTTGGAACGGGTGGCGAACCGTCGGTTCATGTGGATGAGATTTTCGATGCCAGCGAACATGTCGTCGTGCCGGGCCTCGTCAACACCCACCACCATTTCTATCAGACGCTGACACGGGCCCACCCTTCAGCCATCAACAAGGAACTGTTTGGCTGGTTGACCGCGCTGTATCCGATCTGGGCGCGGCTCGAGCCGGATGATCTTTACATCGCCAGCAAGCTGGCGATGACCGAGCTTTTGATGTCCGGCTGCACCACAACCTCGGACCACCACTATCTGTTTCCAGGTGGGCTGGAAGATGCCATGGACATTCAGGTTGCGGCCGCCGAAGAACTCGGCATGCGACTCATGGTGACCCGTGGATCGATGAATCTGTCGCAAAAAGATGGCGGCTTGCCGCCCGATACGGTGGTTCAGGACCAGGACACCATACTGTCTGACTGCGAACGCACGATCGCAAAGCATCACCAGTCCGGTGAGGGGGCCATGGTGCAGGTTGCACTGGCGCCATGCTCACCGTTTACCGCGACCCGCGAATTGATGGCGCAAACCGCCATGCTGGCTCAGCGCTATGGTTGCCGGATGCATACGCATCTGGCCGAGACGGCCGACGAAGAGGAGTTTTGCATTGCCCACTTCGGCTGCCGGCCGCTCGACTATCTGGAAGATGTTGGGTGGTTGAATGATCAGGTCTGGCTGGCACATGGGATTCACTTCTCCGATGACGAAATCAGCCGGCTCGGCAACCATGGCGTCGGGGTGTGCCATTGCCCGTCTTCCAACATGGTTTTGGCATCTGGACAGTGCCGGACCTGCGAGCTGGAAGCGGCCGGTGTGGCCGTCGGCCTCGGCGTGGATGGCTCAGCGTCAAGCGACAGTTCAAACTTGATGGAAGGCGTTAGGCACGCGTTGATGATCAATCGACTTACCTACGGTGCCGAAGCCGTCAGTCACCTGGATGCATTTCGATGGGCGACGCAAGGTTCGGCAGGGTGCCTGGGGCGTCATGATATAGGTGAAATATCTGTTGGAAAACAATCAGATATAGCATTTTTTAAACTCGATGAACTGCGTTTCTCGGGCGTTGGCGACCCACTCGCAGGACTGGTCTTGTGCGGCGCCCATCGGGCCGACCGGGTTTTGATCCGTGGTTCTTGGCGAGTCGTTAATGGTTTTCCTGTAGGTGTCGACATAGATAAGTTGCAAGTGGTTCATCAAGAAGCTGCAAAACGATTTGTCTCGTAAAACAATAAGAGTACGGGGACGCTGCAGTTGATTGAGCAAACCATCGCTGGTTACTTGGAGAGTCTTGTCGACATTCGGCGAGACATTCACGCCCATCCCGAACTGGCATTTGAAGAACATCGTACCAGTGCGCTGGTTGCGGATAATCTGCGCGTGCTCGGCTTTGATGTGACCGGTGGCATTGCCGGGACAGGCGTGGTCGGCTCGTTGAAATGCGGTTCTGGCGGAAAATCGGTCGGCCTGCGCGCGGATATGGATGCGCTGCCGATGACCGAGGCAACCGGGTTGCCCTATTCCAGCACCATACCCGGCAAAATGCATGCCTGCGGGCATGACGGGCACATTGCAATGCTGTTGGGCGCGGCGCGCTACATAGCGCAGACCAGAGACTTTGAGGGAACCGTAAATCTGATCTTTCAACCTGCCGAAGAAGATATCGGCGGTGCCAAGGCGATGATCGACGATGGCCTGTTCGAACGGTTCCCGTGCGATGCGGTCTTTGCCATGCACAACCTGCCGGGCAAACCGTGTGGTGAATTCGTACTGCGGCCGGGCTCATTCATGGCCTCGGCCGATGCGTGTTCTGTTACCATCCGCGGCAAGGGCGGCCACGGCGCGATGCCGCATCTGACCGTTGACCCGGTCGTGGTCGGCTCCAGCGTGGTGATGGCACTGCAGACCGTGGTGTCGCGGCGGATCGATCCGCTGGTCGGCGGCGTTGTAACGGTAGGGCGATTTAGCGCCGGCACGAGCAGTAATATCATTCCGGAAACCGCGGAACTGGAAATTGGAATTCGTTGCTTTTCGCCCGAGGTACGCGAGCAGTTGCGCGGCATGATCTGCAAAATGGTCGAAGAACAGGTCGCCAGTTTTGGCGCACAGTGCGAAATTGCTTATGACTATGGCTATCCGGTAACGGTCAATAGCGTTGCAGAAACCGAGTTTGTGCGTTCCGTAGCCCTTGAGCTGGCCGGCCCCGGCAATGTGCACGAACTGCTTTATCCGTTTCCTGTCAGTGAGGATTTCGCCTTCATGCTCAACGAGCGGCCGGGCTGTTATTTTGGACTGGGCATGGGCGATGAGCCGGATCGGCCCTGGCTGCACGATCCCTGCTACGACTTCAATGACAGCTGCCTCGTGCGCGGTTCGGCTATCTGGGCAAATCTGGTCCAGCGCTACCTAGCGCACTAGATATCAAATCACGTGTTTGATTGATTAGCTCTAAAACGATCGTGCTCTGCGCTCAGTCGAGCATTGGCGGATTGTCCGAATTGGAGACATCGTCCCTGGGTTGGAGTTCGGTGCTGCCGGCAACTTTCACCCGGGTCCTGATCGAGGCGATGTAAGGGGTCGCTATCATCCGCTCGGCACAGGCGCGCGCGGCGAGATTTCTGCCCTGTGC
>JABDJG010000488.1 GCA_013002595.1 Hyphomicrobiales bacterium
TCTTCACCCATCTCCCAGGGACAATCCTCCGGGAAGGCCTGACGCGAACAGGTGATGACGCGCCAGCCGGCCGATGAGAACCGCTTCACCGTGGCATGGCCGATGCCGCGCGAGGCGCCGGTCAGGATAAGGGTCTTGCGTTCGTTCTCAGGCGTTGTGGTCACGGATATAGCCTTTGCTTGGTCCAGTCATCGCCCGGCGCTTCACGGCGGAATACGATGCGATCGTGCAACCGGAACGGTCGATCATGCCAAAACTCCATATAGGAGGGAATGATGCGAAATCCAGACCAATAGGCCGGGCGCGGCACCTCGCCAATGGCATATTTGGCGGTGAATTTGGCAACCGCCTTTTCAAGTGCAAAACGGCTTTCAAGCGGGCGCGACTGCTGCGAGGCCCAGGCGCCGATACGGCTGTCGCGCGGGCGCGAGCTGAAATATTCGTCGGCCTCGGCATCACTGACCTGCTCGACCTCGCCGCGCAAGCGAATCTGACGGCGCAGGCTCTTCCAGTGGAAGTTGGCGGCGGCCTTCATCGAGTGGAGGATCTCGGTGCCCTTCTGGCTCTCGAAGTTTGTATAAAACACAAATCCTGCCTCATCATGGCCCTTGAGCAGCACCATGCGCACGTTTGGCATGCCGTCGGCATCGACGGTCGCGACACTCATGGCATTGGCATCGTTGGGTTCGGACGCTTTGGCCTCTTCGAGCCAGGTGCCGAACAGCTTGACCGGCTCGCTTGCCTCGGCAAAGTCCGGTTGAGCGGTAATGATGCTCATGATGTCCTGTTTCTTCGACATGATGCTCCTACAACAACCAATCCCTGCCCTCGTCATCCCGGCCCGGTGCGACATGGGCCGCTTGTGCGGGGTGATGGATAAGAGGCGCACAACACTGCAATCTCCAGAGGGCCTTTGTGACACATTTTCGAGTGCAGTTCACCGGTTCGTTTGCATTGCCGGACCGGGTCCGCTAACAAATCGAAATCAAACGTGATTTGCCCAACGGGCAAATTGGTTTACCTAGCGCCTACATTACCGATGCCTGCGGGCACGGCTTGCGGGAATTTCTTTTTCAGAGGGCACCAACAATCATGGCGGATGACGGACGGCTTATGGCCGGCAAACGCGGGCTCATCATGGGCGTTGCCAACAACCGGTCGATTGCCTGGGGCATTGCCCAGGCGTGCGCCAACCATGGGGCTGAACTCGCCTTTACGTTTCAGGGCGATGCGCTGAAAAAGCGGGTCGAGCCGCTGGCCGCATCGGTTGGCTCCAAGCTGGTGCTGCCGTGCGATGTAACCGATGAGGCCTCGCTCGATGCAGCCTTTGCGGCGATCGAAAAGGAATGGGGCTCGATCGACTTCGTGGTGCATGCGATCGCGTTTTCCGACAAGGATGAGCTGACCGGGCGCTACGTCGATACCAGCGCCGACAACTTCCACAAATCGATGTTCATTTCCTGCTACAGCTTTACGGCAGTCGCGCAACGGGCCGAAAAACTGATGAACGACGGCGGCTCGCTGTTGACGCTGACCTACTACGGTGCCGAGAAATGGATGCCGCATTACAATGTCATGGGCGTTGCCAAGGCAGCGCTTGAGGCTTCTGTGCGCTATCTGGCGGCCGACCTTGGCGAAAAGGCGATCCGGGTCAACGCGATTTCGGCCGGACCGATCAAGACGTTGGCGGCATCGGGTATCGGCGATTTCCGCTATATCCTGAAATGGAATGAGTACAATTCACCACTCAGGCGCACCGTGACGATCGAAGAGGTCGGCGACAGTGCGGTGTTCCTTTTGTCCGAACTCGGGCGCGGCGTCACCGGCGAGATCACCCATGTCGATGCCGGTTATCATATCGTCGGCATGAAGAACCCGGCGGCGCCCGACATCTCGGTTGTAAACAACGGTGGCTGACGTTTCAGACTTGCCGCCGATCTATTACCTCAGACATGGCGAGACCGAGTGGAACCGGCAACGGCGTATCCAGGGGCAGATCGATATTCCCTTGAACGACACCGGCCTTGGCCAGGCCCGGCGCATGGCGGCCAGGCTGCGGGACGTGGTCGATACGCTTGATGACTTTCAGCTGATGGCCAGCCCGCTGACGCGGACCCGCCAGACCATGCAGGCGGTGCTCGATGCCTATGGCGCCAGCAATGCCGATGTGCTGTTCGACGACCGTCTGAAAGAACTCAACTTCGGTCTGTTCGAGGGCAAACAATGGGCCGACGTGCATGCTGCCGGCGTCCAGCCCGAAATCGACCCGGAAGGCTATCATGACTGGCGCCCTGACGAGGGCGAGGGCTATGCCGACGGGCGCGAGCGGGTTGCCGACTGGCTCACCTCACTGAGCGGCCCGGTGATCGTCGTTGCCCATGGCGGGATCAGCCGGATCCTGCGCGGTATCGTGTTTGATCTGCCGAAACGCGAGATCGTCGCACTGAAAGTGCCGCAGGACCGGTTCTTTCGCATCGCCAATGGCGGGCTCGATTGGTTTGACGCGCGGGAGATGCCCGCGTAAACACGTGCAGCATAACTTTTCCGGCGATTCCTCGAGCCTAAAATGTCGCACAATACGTTTGGCCATATGTTCCGCTCCACCACCTTCGGCGAAAGCCACGGGGTGGCGCTCGGCTGCGTGATCGACGGGTGCCCGCCAGGCATCAGCTTGAGCGAGGCCGACATTCAGCCGTGGCTCGACAAGCGCAGGCCCGGCCAATCGAAATACACAACACAGCGCCGCGAGGCCGATCAGGTGAAAATCCTGTCGGGCACGTTTGAGGATGACCGCACCGGTGGACCGGTGACGACGGGCACGCCGATCTGCCTGGTGATCGAGAACACCGACCAGCGCTCAAAGGACTACAGCGAGATCCGCGACAAATTCCGGCCCGGCCATGCCGATTTCACCTATCTGGAAAAATACGGCGTGCGCGATTATCGCGGCGGCGGGCGGTCCTCGGCACGCGAAACGGCATCGCGGGTGGCTGCCGGTGCTGTCGCCCGCAAGGTGCTGGACGGCATCACGATCCGCGGCGGCATGGTGCAGATGGGCACGCGCAACACAAGCGTGCGCGACTGGGATGCCGTCAGCCAGAACCCGCTGTTTTGTCCCGATGCGGCAGCGGCCGTTGACTGGGCAGTCGCTCTCGACAAGATCCGCAAGAGCGGATCCTCGTGCGGCGCGGTGATCGAGGTGGTTGCCGCGGGCGTGCCGGCCGGATGGGGCGCACCGGTCTATGCAAAGCTCGATCAGGACTTGGCCTCGGCCATGATGAGCATCAATGCGGTCAAGGGCGTGGAGATCGGCGACGGCTTTGCCGCCGCTGCCGGGTCGGGCGAGACAAACGCCGATGAAATTCGCGTGAGCGGCGGCAAACCGGCATTTCAATCGAACCACGCCGGTGGCATTCTGGGCGGTATCTCGTCAGGACAGGACATCGTCGTGCGCTTTGCCGTCAAGCCGACCTCATCGATCCTCACGCCGCGCGACACGATCACCAAGGACGGCGAGGAAACCGAGATCGTCACCAAGGGCCGGCACGACCCATGCGTCGGCATCCGCGCCGTGCCGGTCGGCGAAGCGATGATGGCGCTGGTCCTGGCCGACCACATGCTGCGCCACCGCGGCCAGAATGGGTGAAGGCCCAAGATTGGTAAAGTCATTGGACGTCATCCCGGCGAAAGCCGGGATCCAGAGC
>JABDJG010000495.1 GCA_013002595.1 Hyphomicrobiales bacterium
TCACTGCTCAATCCAAACGACGATTTGGTAATGATCGAATTCGGCCGGTTCAAAATGTATACAGATGAACCGATGGTCGGCGCCGAGTATGTTCGCCGCGGCATGCGTTTAAACCCGTTTCACCCGAATTGGTACTGGAACATTATGGCCAGGTGCCAGCACACGGCCAAGGACTACGCAGGTGCAATATTTGCACTCGAGCAGATAGAAGCCACACCATTCTTCAGCCATGCCTATCTGGCTGCCTGCTACAACGAATTGGGACAATCGGACAAAGCAAAGGAGCATGTTGCGGCGACGCTCAAGCTCAAGCCCGACTTTTCAATTCGGCAATTTCAAACAATATTTCCATACCGCGACCCCAAAACCCTGGAGGAGTTTTTTGCGAGTATTGAGAAGGCCGGATTTCCGGCCTGAAGCGTGTCGCGCTCATTCGTTTTGGTGCATGCCATTACGTTAATTGTCCACAGGCCCTGGAGCACGATCGGGTTAGATTGAATCAATCTAACCCGTGAATCGTCCTCTATCATATTGGCGACGATCAGGTTTATCGTTTTTGATTGTTTCAATCAAAAACGATCCTGATCTAGTTCAGCTCTTTCTTCAACGTAAACACACCGCGCATCTCGCCGATCTTGAAACCACGGGCCTTGTCGTCAGGATAGTGCTCCATGAGCGCTGCCTCGACCTCCGGCGTGACAGTTTCGGCGCCGTGGCAGGCAAGGCAGACTTTACCTGTCGGGATCGCCTTGACCATCCGGAAGACCCTTGCCCCGTTTTCTTCCGAGATGCCCGCCTTTACCATCGTGCCCGGCTTCTCGCCATTTGCTTGCCGCGCCAGGAACTCGGCGATGGCCTTGGCAGTGAAATCATCTGCCTCATTGGAAGGATTGCGCAGCTTGTGGCTTGACCGGGCAACAGTCCAGCCGGATGCCTCAGAGATCTTGTCAGCGATTTGCGGTGCTTTGACATTGCAAACACCAATGGCATTAAGCGGCCCACCTGATTTCATGGCCGAAACCAACTCGCCTTTGAGCTCACCAGCAAATTTTTTCATCAATCCTTTGGCTTCTTCCTTCAAGGCTGTTTCATCGTGGTCCATAGTGGTACTCATTCCATGTCCTTCCCCCGATGCGTTCCACGGCATGATATTCACCATAACGTCTACCTTGCCAGCCCGTTCGAACACGAGTGTCAACGGCATGGTCTCGCCTGTCACCCACTTCTTCTTCAGGTTGAAAAGCATGATGTGATCGCCGCCGGGTTTGAGCACTGCGGGCGCTCCAGGGTGAACTTCGATGGCCTTGATTTGGCGCATTTTCATGACGCCATCCTCCATCAAGTGGGTGTGGATCTCAGCCTTGTCGGTTGCCGGCGTTTCAACGCCAACCAGTCTATCCATCTGGTCGCCATGATTCATGATCATGAAATAAGCAGCACCATTCTTTCCAATCGTTGCCTTGGACCATGGATCAACAATTCTGAGTGATCCATGCACTGTGTCAGCCGCATTGGCCGGCATCGATGCCGTTGCCAGAAAGATGACCGTGGCCAGCATGCCTATGATCGCGCGCATATGTTGAACTCCTTGGGAAACTTTCTCGTTAATTGGTGCTGCAGCAACCGCATGAGACCAGATTGAGAGCACCTGATGGCGCGGAGATAGCCGATTGAATTCGCCCATTGATTGATCTAACTCAAACCTGGGGCCAAAATTTGCTACGACATTCACTGATCAGCTCTAGGGCCTGTGGACATTCATGTTGTGGTGCTGGCGTGGACGCCCCCATCCGGCCTCGCAATGGGCCATACTGGTATGCGTTATGAAACGGACCAGCAACAGGAGGCGTCCACATGTCGAAGTTTACTACAGTCGGGTTGGATCTGGCTAAGTCGGTTTTCCAGGTTCATTGTGCGGATCAGGACGGCAGGCCCATCGTGCGCAAGAAGCTGCGCCGGGGTCAGGTCATCGCGCTCTAGCCGGCTATGCCCAGCCAAGAGCCCGCAGCGATTCCGCATCGTTCCAGATTTTGGTCATGTGGGTAACCTTGCCGCCGGCGAACTCCATTGCATAAACGTAGTCGGCAGCAACGCTCTGGCCAGTCGGGGCAATCGGCCCGCCGTCGGCGGTATGCGTGCCATGAAAGACCGCAAAGCCCAGGGCGATCTCGCGCGCGTCGTCAACGGCAAAACCCTTCAGCTCGTAATGCCCGTCGGGCAGCGGCACCAGAAGGCCCTTCATCCACTCTGTGTAGGCCTCAAGGCTGTGCGTGTCGGCCAGCACTTGTGACTGGCAGGCAAATGTTGCATCCGGCGCGCAGTACTGTGCACATTCTGCCCAACCCTTGCCGCTCTCGCAGGCGTCAAAAAAGGTCTTGGCGGTGTCGATAATGCTCATTTTACGTTCTCCTTTGGGGGTTAACAGCGCCC
This sequence comes from Hyphomicrobiales bacterium, assembly GCA_013002595.1. Lineage (GTDB taxonomy): Bacteria > Pseudomonadota > Alphaproteobacteria > Rhizobiales > Aestuariivirgaceae > JABDJG01. Next base: position 2,431 of record JABDJG010000495.1, read on the forward strand.
CTCCTGAAAGGTGAAAACCACATCTTGATTTCCCGGGCGCCAGTTCCCCAAATGTAACCGAATTCGCCGGCAATCAGATCGTTCAACTGCAGTACTTGATGTATCAATGATGTAGGGTACGATATTACTGCATTTGGGGGGTGAGGTCCGGAATGACGGATCAGGGACACGTGGTCGAAGCGCTCAGCAACCGCGAACAAGAGGTTGCCGATGCCTATGCGACCGGGCAGAACTACAAGGAAATTGCCCGCGAACTCGGCCTTTCGCCGACCACCGTGCGGTCTCACCTGAGGACGGTGTACAGCAAGCTCGGTGTCACCTCGAAGATCGAACTGGCCCAATTTCTGAGCGCGTCTTCGTTGCCTGAGGAGACCAGAGACAGCGCGACCCTGGTGGCTGAACTGGCCCTGGAGCTGGATGAGGCCGTGCGGCGCGAGCGCGGCCTTGCCAAGATCCTGAAAATCATCAGCCGGCAGGAAGATCAGCTGGAGCCGGTTATCGATGCGGTGCTCGAGCACGCGCTGGAAATCTGCGAGGCCGAGTTCGGCGTATTGTTCGAGTTCCGGGGCGACATGCGCGCTTGCGAACTGCAATCGCGCAACATCGCGCCGGCCTTTGAGGCCTGGCTAAGGGATGCCGGCGAGTTCGAAGTCGACCCGGCGACCGCGATCGGCCGTCTTGCCACGACATTGCAAACCGTCAACATCGCTGATGTGCGCGGCGAAGACGTTTACCAGAAAGGCGCCGCGTTGCGGATCGCCACCGCGGACCTGGGCAAGGCACGCTCCTTTGCGGCAATTCCGATGATGTCGGGCAATCGCGTGATCGGCGCCTTCACGGTCTACCGGACCCGGGTGCACCCGTTCAACGATCGGGCGCTCGAGCTTGCACAGGTGTTCGCAGACCAGGCGGTCATCGCCATCGAGAATGCGCGCCGGTCCCGGGAACTCCAGGCCAGGCTGGAGCGCGCGGCGGCCACGCGGGAGATCCTGCAGGTCATCAGCCGGTCAAGGGATGATGATGCTCCAGTCTTTGAGGCAATCGTGCGCAACGTCGGCAAGCTGTGCGGGGATGCCAATGTCGCGCTGCATCTTTCTGATCAGGCACGAACCCACGCAACATACGTTGCCGGGTGGGGAGATCCTACCAAGAGTTTTGAAACAGGCGTCTCGAAGTGGCCGCTCGGCGACCCGCTGCCGCTGACCGACGCGATCAGGGAATCGCGGGTCATCAACATTCCCGATAGCGCCGATGACCTGCTCGAAAACCAACGCCATCCCGATCGCGTCGAGTTCGTCGAGAAGGACGGCATCCGCTCCCAGCTGGTCGTGCCGCTCCTGGTGGATGGGCAGGGGATCGGCTGTTTTGAAATCTACCGCCGTGAAGTCAAGCCGTTTACCGACGACGAAGTTGCATTGGTCGAAGGGTTTGCCGCTCAGGCCGTCATCGCGATCGAGAACGTCCGCCAGTTCAAGCTGCTGGAGGCCCGGACCGGGGAAATTCAGGCCCTTAATGCCTCTTTGGAAGCCCGTGTGGACGAACAGGTTGGCGAGATCGAGCGGATGGGCCGGTTGAAACGTTTTCTGTCGCCGGCGGTGGCCGATGCGTTGGTGACGTCCGGCGACGAGGCCGTGCTGGCCAGCCACCGCGCGCTTATTGCGACGCTGTTCTGCGATATTCGCGGGTTTACCGCGTTCTGCGAGACGGCCGAACCGGAAGAGACGATCGAGGTCCTGCAGACCTATCACGAGGAGATGGGCAATCTGATCTCAGCCCATGGCGGCGGCGTCGACAAACGCATGGGTGACGGGATCATGGTGATTTTCAATGATCCGTTGCCGTGCGAGGATCCAGCAGGCGATGCGGTACGACTGGCCGTCGCCATGCGCAAAGGGATGGTCGGGCTTTGCAGGAAATGGAAACGTCTGGGCCACCGGCTGGGGTTCGGCGTCGGCATCTCTTTCGGCTATGCCACGATCGGCATGGTGGGTTCAAAAGGACGTTACGATTACACCGCCTCGGGCACGGCGGTGAACCTCGCCGCCCGTTTGTGCGATCGCGCCGAGGATGGACAAATCCTGCTAAGCCCGCGCGCCTATACGGCAATTGAGGATGACTTCAGGGCCGAATCCGATGGCGAGGTCAGCCTCAAGGGCATCCGCGAACCCGTTGAGGTCTTCAAGCTGGAGGATACCGAAGGCACAGGCGTGAAGGATTAGGGTCAGGACTCATTAATTTCACGCTATTCTGTTTGACCATGAGGGCTCGAATGCTGGAAAACAAGCGCAAGACAAGGCTTTGTGCCTTGTCGAGCATTGTTTGCCTGCAGGCGGGCCCTCATGGTCGAACCCTCAAGGGCGCGGCAGATTTGCCTGCTGAGTGCGTTAGACAGGCTTGAAAACCGGGGCGGTATCCTGCGCCTGTCTGCCTGCTCAGCAGGCAAATCTGACGCGCAGAATGGATGAAACTAATGAGTCCTGACCCTAGTTCCTCGGCGATCAGGGGAGCTGAAAAACTGGTACGCCTATGATCGTACCATGCAGCTGGATCATCAGGCCATACAGGGCGGCACCACCGAGCAGCGACAGGACATCATGGCCACCGCGTACTTCCGGGCTGGGCCGGTATCCGTTTATGGCGCCGATGGTGAAATGGGCAATCCCATAGGCAATCAGCCCGCCAAACAGGATGAGGCTGGCCAGGTCACCATTGGCAAAAAGATGGCCAACGCCCCAGAACACTACGGCAATCGACAGGGGCGCGCGCAGTTTCTGTCGCAGCGAGCCCCGGAAAATGAAGATGCCAAGACCCAGGAAGGCCACCAATACCAGAGCAAAGGTGACGGTCCGCCCCCATGACGGCGGTTCATAGACCGGAACGAACTGCGCCATGCGCCAGCCGACAATGATGAGGCCAACACTGACAAGGGCCGCCATGCCGAAGGCAGCGCCATAAGCTGCACCCAGCTTACTC
>JABDJG010000059.1 GCA_013002595.1 Hyphomicrobiales bacterium
CATCGATGATCTCGCGGGCAGTGGTCTTTTCGTGGATGGCCGGGTTTGCATCGTTCTCGAACTGGCGCGTGAGGAACCAGCCATTGGCCTTGGCCAGCTCGACCGCCTTGTTGACCATGCCGGTGCCCTTGGCGGTAGCCGGCGTCAGCACAACCTTGGCGCCGAGAAACCGCATCAGCTTGCGCCGTTCCACGCTGAAGCTCTCGGCCATGGTCACAACAAGCGGATAGCCTTTTTGGGCGCACACCATGGCAAGCCCGATGCCGGTGTTGCCGCTGGTTGCCTCGATCACGGTCTGTCCGGGCTTCAGTTCGCCGGACTTTTCAGCGTCCTCGATAACGCCCAGTGCCAAGCGGTCCTTCACCGAACCGAGCGGGTTGAAGGCTTCGATCTTCACATAGAGATTGACGTGTTTCGGTGCCAGTTTGCCGATCTTGACCACTGGCGTGTTGCCGATGGTTTCGAGAATGTTGTCATACTTGCGTCCCATGTGGCCATTTCCCTATTTTGACGTTTGGTTCGTGCCCCCGCAAAAGGTTTAACCCGCTTTCGTGAAGCGTTCCAGCCCGGCTTTGAGGTCGGCTATCAGGTCCTCGGTATCTTCAAGCCCGATATGTAGCCTGACACCCACGCCCGGCCGGGTCCAGGGCGTTGCGCTGCGGTACTTGGCCGGGGCGAACGGCAAAACAAGACTCTCATATCCGCCCCATGAGGCGCCGAGCCCGAACAGCTCCAGGCCATCGATCATTGCCGCCAGCGCCTTTTCTCCCTTCGGCGCAAGCCACATCGACAACAGGCCCGAGGCGCCGGTAAAGTCGCGCTTCCACAGCGCATGGCCCGGTGATGATGGCAGGGCTGGGTAGAAGACCTCTTCAACGTCATCATGGCCAGACAGCCACTCGGCGACCACCAGCGCATTCTTCATGTGCCGTTCCAGCCGGACATCGAGTGTGCGGATGCCGCGCAGGCACAGGTACAGATCATCCGGCCCGGCGCACTGTCCCAGTTCCTCATAGGCGGCGCGGAAATCGGACCACAACGCTTCGCTCGTTGCGATCGCGCCCAGCATGGCATCGGAATGACCGACCAGATATTTGGTTGCTGCCTGGATGGAAACATCGCAGCCGTGCTCGAAGGCTTTGAAATAGTGTCCGGCGCTCCAGGTGTTGTCGATGCACATCAATGCACCGTGCTTGTGCGCAACCTCGGCCAGCGCCGGCACATCCATCACCTCGTAGGTCTGCGAGCCCGGTGATTCCGCATAGACCATGCGGGTGTTTGGCCGCATCATGCCGGCCAGATCGGCCGGGCTGGTCGCGGGGTCAAAGAATGTCGTCTCGATGCCCATTTTGGCCAATATGCCGCCGGCAAATTTGCGCGCCGGCAAGTAGACCGTATCGACCATGAGCATATGGTCGCCGGTTTTGAGGAAACACATGAGCGCCGTGCTGATCGCTGCCATGCCCGATGGGCACAACCGGGCATCATGGGCGCCCTCAAGGAGAGCGACTGCCTGTTCGACGGCGCGCGATGTCGGCGTGCCGCGCCGGCCGTATCGATAGGGAACGGTCATATCGCGATAGGTCGCCAGATCATCGAATGTAATCGTCGAGGCGTGATAAACGCCCGGGTTGACGACGCCGTGTTCGGTGAATTCACGGCCCGCGGCGATCAGCCTGGTGCGTGGGCCAAGCGTGTCAAATTGCGGCTTTTTCTTCGACATTCGTTGTCCTTAAGGATGTTGCAGGCGGTGCAGAATTCTGCGGCTGCGTATGATCTTGTGTCCAATATGTGATTGGCGAAGCGGTTGCAACAAGTGTTAGGACAACCACGAGAGGGCGCAACTGGAGAATATGACATGAAGCTCATCGTCAACCTGACATGCATTGTCTGCGCACTGGCCAGTTTTTCGACAGGCGCAAGCGCTGCAGTGAGAGAAGGCAACGATCGCCCGACCCTTGTGTGGATGACCATTCACGCCTTGCCGGGGGAGGGTCTGTGGGCAGCTTGCCGCCGCGTCTATCAGCGCGATGTCTACGTCGTCCAAGGCGCCTACGGCAGCAAGGTCCGCTGCAAGGTTGACCACAGCCGTATCTACGATTATGGCGAGCGCCGCCAGAATTTCAACAATTGAGCTCAGCACGCAATGCTGGGAATTTGCTGAAGCTGTAAGCAGCCTTTACACAAACAGACATCAGTTATTGCTCATTGCACCTGTAATTCAATGAGTTACGGCTGGATGTAGATTCGATTTATAGGTCAGCCTTGGCACAAAGGCTGCACTATTGATCACCCGGCGCAAGTTCCTGAAACGTCTCGGCCAGTTGTTCATCGGCGGCATTGCGCTCGGTGGCTACTCGGTTGGTATCGAACCCATGCGGTTGCGGGTCCAGAACTACAATCTGACGCCGCCGCGCTGGCCGGCCGATCTCAGGCTCAAGGTTGCCGCGCTGGCCGACATTCACGCCTGCCGGCCGTGGATGTCGCCGGAGCGGATCCGCTACATCGTGGAGGCCACCAACGCGCTTGAACCCGACATCATCGTGTTGCTCGGCGATTACAGCACCGGCCATCCCTGGGTAACCGAATATGTCCATTCCAAGGACTGGTCAAAGGCGCTGACCGGCCTCAATGCACCGCTTGGGACCCACGCCATCATGGGCAATCACGATTGGTGGGAAGACAGAGCCGCGCAACGCCGAGGCGCAGGCCCGGTGTTCGGCCATGTCGCCCTGCAGCGGGCCGGCATCCCGGTCTACGAGAACCACGCCGCGCGTCTGGAAAAGGACGGCAGGCCGTTCTGGCTTGCCGGGCTCGGTGACCAGCTGGCGCTTCTGCCGTACCGGCGCTACGGGCGCTCGGCCTGGCAGGGCGCTGACGACCTTTATGGAACCTTGAACAAGATCACCGATGATGCGCCGGTCATCCTGATGGCCCATGAGCCCGACATCTTCCCGCGCATCCCGGACCGGGTGTCGCTAACGCTCGCCGGCCACACCCATGGCGGACAGGTCCGCATGTTCGGATATTCGCCGGTCGTCCCATCGCGGTACCGCAATCGCTACGCCTACGGGCATATTATCGAACACGATGCCGACATGGGCCTGTTGCCGCGTCACATGGTGGTCTCAGGCGGACTTGGCAATTCCATCATGCCGGTACGCCTGGGCGTGCCGCCCGAGATCGTTGTGCTCAATCTGGGAGGAACCGAGACTTAGCGTACGCTGTCCAATCCGTCATTCGGCCCGACCGACACACAAATGCTCGCCATCGTGCGTTCTTCATCATAAGGCCACGGGCAACCGCGATGCATCGTTGCCCGCTCATCCCAGATGATGACATCGCCCGGCGACCAGTCATGATTGTAGACATGTTCGGCTTGTGTGGCGTCTTCGATCAACCTGGCGAGATAGGCTTGCGCCTCGTCATCCGGCAACCCGTCAATGGCGCACCCGTGCGATGCGATGTAAAGCGCGTCCTCGCCGTTTGCCGGATTGGTCCAGACCGCGCGCCAGTGCTGGTCGCACCACATGGTGAACAGCTCCTGTTTCGACAGGTCATCGGAAATCTGCGCGCGCGAATGGGCATAGCGGTGCGTGATGTAGGTCTTGCGCAACCGGTCCTGCTCGTCAGCCGGCAATCGTTTGAACGCTGCACGGGTTGAGACAAACTGCGTTTCACCGCCGCTTGACGGCACCACATGCGCCGTCAGGACGTTGGCCAGCGCCGGTACCGGCAGGAAGGTGCTGTCGGTGTGCCATAGCTGGTTGGCCTTTAGTTGCAGCACGTGCAGGTCGTGCTCATCGATGATGTGGTCACCGCTGTCCTTGTTGGTTATGGGTGAGACCTCTGGGCCCGTTTGATCTTGCGGCTTGCGCCTGTCTTCCTGTTTGCCGAACAGTGCGCCAAACCGCATATGCGCACTGTCGTCCAACTGCTGGTTGCGGAACAGCAAAAGCGAATGGGCCTCAAACAACGCGCGGATCTCGGGATAAAGATTGTCACTGATAACCGTGGCCACATCGACACCGGTCACCTCCACGCCGAAATCGCGGTGTAGCGGTCTGGTTTGCATACTGAATTCCTCTAGCTGGGCGATTAGGCGGGACCTGCTGCGGTCACTTCAACTTCAACCTTCAACTCAGGCCGGGCAAAACCGCTGACGATCATCAGGGTTGAGGCAGGCGGCGGCTCAATCGCGCTGCAGAACCGGTCCCGCGCCGCCATATAACTCGCCAGATGTTCACGGCCGGTGACGAATGCGTTGATCCGCACCACATTGGCCGGGCGCATGCCGGCTTCGGTCAGGATGCGGCTGATGTTGAAGAAACACAGATCGGCCTGCTCGCCGGCGCTTTCGGGAATAGCATCGTCAATAGAGACCCCGACCTGCCCCGAGCACAACAAAATGCGGCTCCCCGCCGGAACTTCCACACCGTGCGAATAGCGCGCAAACGGTGCTCTGATATCGTCTGGCGTGAAGTGGCGAAAGTCCATTAATGAAGCCTAATGGTGCCGTGTTCTTGTGTCCGTTGCCAGTCTGCGGTTGCCAGCCTACAGCTGTCAACGCCCAGCCGAAGATGCACGTTAGGGAAATCGAAAGCGTTGTTGTGGCATTTTCTGGCAAATTTTCTGAGCGGATGTGGGAGTACACACGAATGATTTCTCAGGCAGAACTCGACAAACTGATCGCCAAGGGCCAAATCGACGCCAATGACGTACTGTTGCTGCGCCGGGCAATGAACGGCGACGATCACCGGATTAGCGCCAATGAAGCCGAGGCGCTGTTCCAGATCAACGATGCTTGTGCGGGAAAAGGCAACGAATGGCCGGATTTCTTTGTCGAAGCCCTGGTTGATTATCTGGTCAATCAGGCGGATCCTCGAGGTTACGTATCACAAGAGCATGCCGATTGGCTGATCGCTCAGATTTCCAGTTCAGGTGTTGCCAAGAGCGCGACCGAGCTTGAGGCTCTGGTCAAGGTGATGGAAGCGGCACACAGCGTGCCTGAAAACCTCGAAGTCTTCGCGATGGAACAGGTCAAGCAGGCCGTCCTGTCCGGCGAGGGGCCGACCCGCCGTGGCGGAGAGCTCGAGGCTGGCCAGATCGGCCGTGCTGAAGTCGAGATCCTGCGCCGGGTGCTTTATGCCTGTGGCAGTGATGACGCCGTTGCGATCTCGCGTACGGAAGCTGAACTGCTGTTCGACATCAATGACGCCGTTGCCGATGCCTCCAACGATGCCAGCTGGCCCGACCTGTTTGTCAAGGCCATCGCCAACTACCTGATGGCATCGCGCGGCTTTCAGTCGCCCAGCCGCCAGGACGCACTGCGCCGCGAAAGCTGGTTGGACGATGACACAACCGACGTCGGCGGCTTCTTTGGCAAGATTCTCTCCGGTGGCCTGCGCGGTATCCTGTCGTCCTACAACGACGATGGCGAGGATCGGCTCAAGCGCCAGGCAGCGGACATTACCGCCTCGGAAACGGTAACGGCTGACGAAGCCGATTGGCTGGCAGAGCGGATCGGCCGAGATGGCCAGTTCGCCGATGCTGAAAAAGCCCTGCTGCTCTTCATCAAGACCGAATCGCCGGACATTCACCCGAGCCTCAAGCCGCTGCTTGAAGAGGTCGCCTGACCGCCCAGAGACTCGCAAATGATTCTGCGGGCCGTCGTGATCGAACACGGCGGGCCGTTTTAATTTGTGCTAGCATACGGTTTATGAACTGGGCCGACCGTCGCCTGTGCGACCTCTTTGACATAGAACACCCGATCGTCCAGGCACCGATGGCCGGCGCGACGACGCCTGAGATGGCCGCTGCCGCCGCCAACGCCGGCGTGCTCGGCTCGCTCGGATG
>JABDJG010000069.1 GCA_013002595.1 Hyphomicrobiales bacterium
GGACGAGGCCGACCGGTTGTGCCGACTGCGCGACGAGTTCGGCTTTGATGCCTTCAAATTCCGGGTGGCGGCCGAATGCGGCCGCGATGTCGATGAATGGCCGGGGCGCACCGAGGAGATCGTTCAGGTGGTGCCCAAGGCGCTTGGCGATGGTGTTGCCAAGATGGTCGACGGCAACAGCGGTTTCTCTCCGGCCCGGGCGATCGAAGTCGGCCGCATGCTGGAGGACAACGGTATTTCGCATTTTGAAGAACCGTGCCCCTATTGGGAGCTGGAACAGACCAAACAGGTGACCGATGCGCTCAACATCGATGTCAGCGGCGGCGAGCAGGACTGTGAACTGCCGACCTGGCGGCGGATGATCGATATGCGGGCGGTCGACATCATCCAGCCGGATGTGTGTTACGTCGGCGGCATGATCCGCTCGATGCAGGTTGCCGAAATGGGCCATGCGGCGGGCCTGCCATGCACGCCGCACTGTGCCAATCTTTCGCTGGTGACACTGTTCACCATGCACCTGTTGTGCGCCGTGCCGAACCCGGGCAAGTATCTGGAATTCTCGATCGAGAGTGCGGACTACTATCCCTGGCAGGAGGGGCTCTACGTCAAATCGCCGTACGACATTGTTGATGGCAAGGCGACCATTCCCGATGAACCGGGCTGGGGTGTCGAGATCCGGCCGGAGTGGCTTGAAAAGGCCGGTTACCAGATCAGCGAGATGGGGTGACTCGTTCGCCAGAATGACGAGACGAGTTAGACTGTTTCCCTGTTGCCCATGCCAAAATAGTCCCGTCGCACAGCAGCGAACTCCGCCAGTTTGTCTTCCACCATGCGGTTGATCGAGCCGGCCGGGAATGAGCCGTTCTTGCCGCGTTTGCCGGCTTTTGTTCCGGTAAGGATTTCAATGCCTTCATCGATGTGTTTGACCGAATAGATGCGGAATTGACCCTTCTTGCAGGCGGTGATGACATCCTCGCGCAGCATGAGGTGTTTGACGTTGGATGCCGGGACAAGAACGCCCTGGTCGCCGGTCAGCCCGCGCTCCGAGCAGATGTCGAAGAACCCTTCAATCTTTTCATTGGCGCCGCCGATGGCCTGGACTTCGCCGTTCTGGTTGACCGATCCGGTGACGGCAAGACCCTGGTTGATTGGTACGCCGGACAGAGACGACAGGATCGCGTAGAGTTCGGTCGAGGAGGCTGAATCGCCATCGACGCCGCCATACGATTGTTCAAAGACCAGACTTGCCGACAGCGAGACGGGCGCATGGCGGGCATAGCGCGCCGCCAGGAATCCGGACAGGATGAGGACGCCTTTGGAGTGGAGCGAACCGCCAAGCTCGACCTCGCGTTCGATGTCGACGACCTGGCCCTGGCCGACCCGGGTGCGCGCGGTAATGCGGGTCGGCTTGCCGAAGGAAAACGAGCCGATTTGCAGGACCGACAGACCATTGATCTGGCCAACATCACTGCCGGCGGTGTCGATCAGGATGGTGTCGCGCAGGATCTGCTCGTGCATGCGCTCGCGGATGCGGTCGACGCGGCGGATCTGGCCGGAGACTGCGCTCTCAATATGAACCCGCTTGATGGTTCTGGCGTTATCCTTGCCGGCCCAGTAGTTGGCCTCGCGGATGATATCGGCAAGCTGGCCGACCCGAAGGGTTAGCCGGTCGGTGTCGCCGGCAAGCCGGGCGGCTCGCTCGATGACGGCGGCGCAGGCATCGGCATTGAGCTCGCGGGTGTCTTCACGCCGGGCGATGGAGCCGAGCAGGCGGCAGAACAGCTGAATGCTCTTTGCCGACCAGCCGATCACTTCATCAAAATCGGCGGCGACCTTGAACAGATCGGAGAATTCGGGATCGCCGGCCTGCAGCATGTAAAACGTATCGCGCCTGCCGATCAGGATGATCTTGATGTCGAGCGGGATCGATTGCGGCTCCAGCGTCACCGCCGTCGTGGTGGACAGGCCAGCAGCGGGCGGCTCGATGGCGATGGCCTTGGAGCGCAGGCAACGTTTGAGGGCCTGCCAGGAGCCGGGCAGGGTGAGCAATCGTTCGGCATCGACGATCAGATAACCGCCGTTGGCCATGTGCAGTGCGCCCGGCTTGATTAGGGTGAAGTCAGTGAGCATGGCGCCCATGTGCGGCACGTGCTCAATGCGGCCGAGCAAATGGGCAAGCGCTGGAAAATCGGAATATTCAATTGGCGCGTGTGCGTGGTCGCGGGTCGTCTGACAGATGAAGACATTGGCCTTGTATCGATTGAACTGGCGGTCGAGCGGGACACCGGTCGGCTCTGTGCCATCGGCGCCGTCCGCTTCCTGCTGGGCGGCCTGCACGAACAGCGCGGCATTGTTGACGAGGTCCTCCTCGATCGCCTCGAGCTGGGCTTTCACCCGATTGTCGTTGCCGTAGCGCTCAAAGAGTTCTGCCATGGCGCGGCCAACGGCGACCTCGGCGAGCTGCCGGTTGAGGTTGCGGACCTTTTCGCGGCGCTCCTTGTCCTGGCGCGGTACGGACTGCATGATTTCTTCAAGCTCGCCGTAAAGCGCAGCGATCTGATCCTGGATGACCTTGCGTTCTTCCTCGGGCAGGGCGTTGAACGCTTCTTGTGCCATCGGTGCACCGTCGACAACCGGCACAATGGCAAAACCCTGCTGGGTCTTGGCAAGGCTGAAACCCTGCTTGTTGGCCTTTTCGGCAATCGCGGTCAGGGCCTTGCCCTGGCTTTCCTTGAATTCGTTCTCAATGGCGCCGCGGCGCTCCTGATAGTCCTCGGTTTCAAAGACCGCCGGCATTGCCGTCTTGAGACCATCGACCATGGCATCGAGGTCTTCGGCGAATTGCCGCGCCTGGCCCGGTTTCAGCCGTAGCGCCAGCGGGCGGTGGGCTTCCTCGAAATTGTGGACATAGACCCAGTCATCGGGCGCCGGCATGGTCGCCGCCTTGTCATTGAGGAACCGGCGTACTGCGTTGTGCCGGCCGGAGCCAGGCGCACCGAGAACGAAGATGTTATAGCCGCTGGCATGGAGCCCGGTGCCGAATTCAAGCGCATCGAGTGCCCGGTCCTGGCCGATCAGTCCCTTGACCGGCTCAAGGTCTTTCGTGGTCTTGAAGCCGAGGGCTTTGGCATCGCAGCGCCGGCGAAGTTTGTCGGTGGCGAGTGGCTTGATCGGCATGGCTGGCTCCCGGAGATTCGCTGTTCCCGGTTGTGCCATGCCTTACCGGATGGAGGCAATTGGTTGAGTTGGCGCGACCATCACAATCGGGTGGGTGAATTGGCCGCGACGGCTTTCTGGGTTGGTGGGGCGCAGTGGAATCGAACCACCCGTCACCACCCGCATGTTTCTAGACAACGGTTTTACAAACCGCCTGCGGGAATGCGTCCCGCTGGTATATCGATTGTTTTTCATTGTCTTTCTCACTTGGTCCCTTCGCCAGGGATCGAACCTAGATTTCCAGATCCACATTCTGGCGTCTTGCCATTAGACCACGAAGGGTGTTCCCCAGAGCGGTTCAATATGACTGTGAACCGCTCTGGTGGCCGCGTATGTCGCTTTTCTTTCTTCATCGTTTTAATCCTTTGGTGCCCCGCCCCGGATTCGAACCGGGAACCTTCTGCTTCTAAGGCAGACGCCTCCACCATTTGGGCTAGCAGGGCCATGGTGCGCCTGCTGAGATTCGAACTCAGACTTCACGGGATTTAACCCCGATGCCTCTACCGATTGGGCTACAGACGCAAAAGTGTCAGGAGCTCGGTAACAGTCGACAACTGGTCGGGGTGGCTGGATTCGAACCAGCGATCTCTGCAGTCCAAGTGCAGCGGGAACGGCCAGACTTCCCCACACCCCGGAAGGATGTCGGTCGCGGCCTGATTATGTCGCTACGCGAGTTCACGTCAGTGATCCTGGTTGATGATCGCGCGCCGGACTGATCCCGGGCGCGATCGATAAATAGGTTGGCGCTACGTAAAGTATTTGGATCGAACTGTCAAGCTGCAACGCTACTGCTCGCTCTTGGACTTCCCGAACAGTTGCGCCATGACCAGCAGAGACGTCGACACAAGTACCATGATCGTCGAGATCGAGGCGATGGTCGGGTCGATCTGGTCGCGCAGGGCGGTGAACATCGAGCGGGTCAGCGTCGAGTTGTCACCGCCGGAGACGAACAGGGCGACGATCACCTCATCGAACGAGGTGATGAAGGCGAGCAGCGCGCTGGTGATCACGGCAAAGCGGATCTGCGGCAGGGTGATGACCATGAAGGCGCGGAACCTGGAGGCGCCGAGGCTACGCGCGACCATCTCCTGGTTCATGTCGTAGCTCTTCAGCGCCGCACTGATGACGATCAGCACCAGCGGGATGGCGAGCATGGAGTGCGCCAGGACGAGGCCGCCAAGGGAGTTCACCATTTTCAGCTTGGCATAGACATAAAAGACGCCGATGCCGACCAGGACGACGGGAACCATCATCGGTGAAATCAGGACGATGAAAACAAGATGGGCAAAGCGCAGGTTGGAAACGAACAGGCCGTAGGCCGCCATGATGCCGAGCGGTGTTGCGGTCAGCATGGTGAAGAAAGCGGCCAGCAGCGATGTGCGGGTGGCGGCCATCCACTGGTCGGACTGGAAATAATGCTCATACCAGCGAACCGACCAGACGCGGGGCGGGAATTCCAGGTACTGGCTGTCGGAAAATGACATGGGGATGACGATGACGGTCGGTACCACCAGGAACAACATGACGAGGCCGGCCACCGTGTAGAGCCATAACCGATTGGCGTGGGTGATCTGGGTTTCAGACGCAGGGCTAGAGAACCAGCTCATGTCAGTGTCCTCCCTTGCCGCCGCCGAGTATCTTGTCGAGCTTGAGCAGGCGCGATGCGATGAACAGCGTGCCAAGGGTCAGCACCAGCAAGACGACACCCAGTGCACTTGCCGCACCCCAGTTGAAGAACAGTTCGATTTTGTCGGTGATGCTCATGGACACCATGATGACGCGTCCGCCGCCGAGGACGGCCGGCGTCACGAAGAAACCAAGGCACAGGACGAATACGATCAATGCGCCGGCGAACAGGCCGGGCAGCGACAGCGGGAAGAAGACCTTCCAGAACGCCTGGGTCGGCCTTGCGCCAAGATTGGCGGCGGCTTTGACGAAGTTTGCATCTATGGCCTTCATCGACCCGTAAACAGGCAACACAAGGAATGGCAGCATGATGTGGACCATGCCGATGAGGGTGCCGTTGAGGTTATGGACGATCTTGATCGGGGTGTCCCACAGGCCCAAGTCGATCGCCCAGGTGTTGATCAGGCCCTTGCGCTGCAGCAGCACCAGCCAGGCATAGGTGCGCACCAGCAGTGATGTCCAGAAAGGCAACAGCACGGTGACCATGCAGATTGCCGCGGCGCGGCGCGGCAACTGGGCCAGGAAATAGGCAAGCGGATATCCGATGACCGCACAGATGAGGGTGGTCAGGAAGCTGACCTGGAAAGTGGTCCAGAAAATGCGCGCATAGGATTTGCCATCCAGCATGCGCTGGTAGTGTTCGAAGGAAAATGCCCCGTCATCGTTCAGGAACGACAGGTAGAACAGCCAGACAACCGGCAGCACCATGATGATGGTGACAAGAAACAGGGCAGGCGAGCACAGGCCGAACAGCCGGAGCCGCTCCATGAAGGCATCTTTCTTCAGGCCCTCGGCATTAGGGGCGCCGCCGCTGCGGGCATCGTGGTCAACGCTAGAACGTGTGTGAAGGGTTTCAGCAACGCTCATTGCATCAATCTCCCGTATCCGGGATCAGAACCGTGTCGTCCTTGTGCAGGCCAAGGGTAACAGATGCGCCAATTTGCGGGGCATTCGCCATGCTGTCCTTTTGGGTGGCGCCGCGTACAGCGACCTGGGTCCCGTCAGCCAAACCGGCATACATCAGATAGCTTTCGCCCTGGAACACCAGATCATTTACCGTGCCCTTGAAGATATTCACATCCTTGGGCTTGCGGCCGGACACGAAAGACAATCGCTCCGGACGCATCATGAGGTTGTACTTCGTGGCGCCATCGGGTTTCGTTGCCGTTATCAGCGCCGTGCCGTCGTAGCTTGCCTTGCCACCAGCAACCGCGACCGGGACAAATGTGGACTCGCCAATGAAGTCAGCCACGAACGTGTTGGCGGGATAGTCATAAATCGTGCGCGGCACATCCAGCTGCATGAGCCGGCCGTGGTTGATGACGGCAATCCGGTCCGACATGGTCAGCGCCTCGCGCTGGTCGTGGGTGACATAGACCGTTGTCATGCCCAGCTTGTCGTGCAGATGGCGCAGCTCGATCTGCATGTGTTCGCGCAGCTTCTTGTCGAGCGCCGAGAGCGGCTCATCCATCAACAGAATGCGGGGTTCAAAGACGATGGCGCGGGCAAGGGCAACACGCTGTTTCTGGCCGCCGGATAGCTGGTGGATGCCGCGTTCGCCATAACCGCCGAGCTGCACCGTTTCCAGGGCGCCCTCGACACGGTCGGCGAGCTCGGAGCCCTGCACATTGCGCAATTTGAGCGGGAAGCCGACATTGGCGGCAACGCTCATGTGCGGGAACAGGGCGTAATTCTGGAAAACCATGCCGACATCGCGCTTGTGCGGCGGCATGCGAATGACTTCGGTGTCTCCGAATTTCAGGCTGCCATGGTCGGGTCGGGTAAAGCCTGCCAACACCATCAGCAATGTCGTCTTGCCGGATCCGGAAGGACCCAGGAGGGTCAGAAATTCGCCGCTCTTTACATCCAAAGAGACTTTGTCGAGTGCAAAGACCTTGCCGTAGGTCTTGGTCACGTCGTTGATAAATATCGGAAGCGCCTCGCCCCGCGCCTGGCTAT
>JABDJG010000084.1 GCA_013002595.1 Hyphomicrobiales bacterium
GCGTATTGGCTGTGAAGTTCGTCAGGAATCCCAGAATGAAACCGTACCCCGGCACAAAGACAACCAACCCCAGCCAGCCCATCGCCCAATAGGCTTCGGCAAATAGACCGGCGCCGGCCGAGGACGAGCGATGCCCCCTGCTGAGCTCATAGATATCAAGGCCGATATCGCTGATGATCGGTTTTTCCGGCCAAATCACCCGCGGCACAAAAACCGCCGGGATCAGCTTCGGCCAGTCGCTTGAATTTCCCGAATCGTACAGCTGGATTACAAAGGTCGCCGCATTGACATAGCTCAGGCGCAACAGGCCGCCATGTTGATCCTGCATGTCATCGGCCAGAGTTTCGTGTCTCAGGCTCTCTTGCAGGATTTCGAACCTTTCTGCGAAACCAGCCTGGGTGTTTGCCCCGTACCTCTGTTTGATTTCAAAGCGCGCATCACTGACGACCGGACTGATCGCCACAAAGGCAAAGACCACCAGCCCCCCGAAGAACAACATTTTTTGAGTGGTCACCCGGTCCCACAAGAACGCAAACGAGACCATGATCAGCATCATCAGCATCGCCGATTTCATGAACATCAATATGCTCATCGTCATTTCAACACCGATCAGCAGCAAGACGAACGGCAGCAACGTGCGGGCGTATCGCAGGCTCCACAACGTGATCAGGAACACGCCTATAGGCGTGAACTGGGCAAAGTTGGCAAACGCTCCGGGCAACACCACACCGGTCCAGCCCATGCGATAAGGTATGACTGTCGTGTAATTGACGACCAACCCAACGACCAGAAAGATCACGGCGGCCGTAAAAATTCCCTTGCCGCTCGCAGTCACGGCCGGTTTCGACGTCCTCGACCGGGCCGTCACCACGCGGCGATATGCAAAGACCCCGGCTTTGGCCGAGATCAGCACAAGCAGCACTGAAAACGTCACCACCAAATTCAGTTTAAAAATGTCGACATCGGAAAAGTTGAAGAAACCTTCCAGGTAGGTCCGCGAGTCATCATCGATCAAATAGATAACAAAGGAGCCAAACCCGAAATACGCAGCCGTTGAAAGCCGGAACCAGAACAAGGAGGTCCACAAGAGCCGTCCGTAATGCTTCACCATCGAGACGGCATTGGCGATCATGATCACAGACAGGATCGCCGGGCCGGCCAGATTGATGACCGGCAAGCCTGCATCATCCACCAAGGAGCGCGCCACCAGATAACAGACGAACAGAACGGCAACCGCCAGAATTTCCACAAAAGACGGCGCCAATCCAGCACCCGCGGCCGGCCGGCGCGGCACAGCTGCACTGTAGCCCATATGGTTCGATGCAAGACTCAAAGCGTCTCAATCCGGCAATTGAACATAATCTGGCAACGCGTTGACGAACCCGGCTGCACATTCCAGCCACCACCACAAACAACGCCGGCGGGCAGACAATCAATTGTTACCCAGCAATAGCGCTATTCGGCCTGCCAGTTCAATCGCCACCAGCTCAATTACAACCGCTTTCGCACTCACCGCGATAACGGCATGGCTCCGAGAAGCTCCCGGTATGTGTCCAGGACCTGCTGAACGCGGACATCGACCGAGTATCCAGACGACAAGGCGCGGTTATATCCTGCCCTGGCGATCCTGGCGCGCAATGCCGGGTGGTCGAGATAGTGACTGATCTGGGCGACAAGCTCGTCGGCGTCACCATAGAACGCGCTCTCTTGGCCTTCCTTGAAAAACCCAAGCGCCTCTTCGGTCCTCTCGTGCAGCATGAAGCCGCCGCATGCCGGAATGTGGAAGGTTCGCGAGGTAATCTGGTCGCCGGCAGGTGCGCTTGGCCCGCCTTCGAACAACAATCCCAGATTGATGCTCGAGGCCTGTATCGCCTTGCTGTATTCATGGCCCCATACGGCACGCCC
Source organism: Hyphomicrobiales bacterium (assembly GCA_013002595.1). Lineage (GTDB taxonomy): Bacteria > Pseudomonadota > Alphaproteobacteria > Rhizobiales > Aestuariivirgaceae > JABDJG01. The sequence continues at coordinate 1,906 of JABDJG010000084.1, forward strand.
CTGAAACCAGTGCGCCAGGTCAGGCACCTGCCCCCATTTTGCCGCGCCCCAGATGAACAGCTTCAGATCCGGCAACCGGCGCGCGACATGTTGCAGTGTCTGGCACTTCTTCTTCGAGATATTGCCGATGAAAGAGACATCACAGGCATACCGCTCCAGATCATCGCTCGACAGCTGCAAAGGTGCGTGAACTTCAGGGTCAAAACTGTGGGCAACAAATCCGGCATTTCGGCAGCCGTAACGCGCGGCCAGGTCGGCAACACCGGCCGTCTTGGTCGTGAACACCCAATCGTAAAGACCTATGGCCTTTGGCAGATAGGGCCCATGGTCAGCAAAGCCCGTATCGGGGAAAAAATTGATGGCGACCACGCCGCCCGACTTTATGGCGGCAATCGTTTCCGGTTTCACATAGGCGCCCTTGAACACGAACAAAAGGTCGGGCTTGGTGGCCTGCGCCTGCGCCAGCAGGGCACTGTTGAATTCAGCCACGATCTTCGGCATCAACAGCCGCCTCACAGCGCGCAAGCTGCGGCCCTGCCAGTCCGGTACAAACCTGTCCGAGGACACCACCGAAACTGAATGGCCCAGCCGCTGGAATGCCCTGACATATGCGTAGTCGTTGGCACCCTGCCACAGAGCCGAAACGGCCAGGATGCGCAATGGTTGCGGTTTTTCTGCCATTACCGGTCACTCAACCACGCGGTCTGCAATAATACAGACTGCGAAACCGGCGAACCTGCCAGTCGTTGTCCGCCAGAACGCCCAGAACCAGCTGCGTCGTGTGTGCATCGTGGGTTTCCACCAGCATGTAATCAACCCGCGGCAGCCATTTATCCGGCGCCGAGCTGAAAACCTCGGCTTCACTGCCTTCAACATCCATTTTCAGTATGCTGGCCCGTTTTCCGGGAAGACGATCCAGCATCTCATCGACGGTCGTTGTCTTGACTTCGACACCTTCAGACGAATTCACCTGCGCACCCATTTCGTGGCCCGATATAAATGCGCTGCCGGTATGTCCCGCCAACGCGTAATCCAGCAGTTCAACCCGGTTACCATAGGGCGCCAGATTCTGCGATGCCAGGTTGTAGCTCTCCGGGTTTGGCTCAAGTGCGATACTGCGCAGGTTTGGAAATCTGCTCAAGAGGTAGGCCGAAGTGTCGCCGATATAGGCGCCAGCATCGATCAGTGAAACTGGCGAGAAGTCGGCGTCAAGCTGGCCACATTCCTCGCGCACAATATTGTTGATAACCGCCAACGCATCATTGGTACCTGGACGCAGTTTTATCGGGTGATCGAGATTGGCCAGCCCGACGCTTTCAGCCGGTTTGCCCAGCTGATCCCTTCTGCGTAACCGGCGCATCTGCAGACACGTTGCAAAACCCGCTTTAAACAGAACGGCTGCATCGCCAAACGCCGTCGCACCTGTGCGGTAAAGCCAGGTGTTCGAGCCGATAGGCCCCCGGATCAGCTGACGCAGTTTCTCTGTCACCCCGTTCCTGTCATTTAGGGTCCGCCTGCAGGCAATAGTCGATCGCGCGGATTGCGCCGTCAACACTGCACCGCATATCAAGCTCATCGAAGATCTCCATCGAGCGCTTCGACATCGCAGCCCGCAGTTCAGCATCATCCGATAGCTGCGATACGGCCTCGGCCAGCGCATCAATATCACCGCACGGCACAACGATGGCATTCTCGCCCGGCCGGGCAATGTCTGTCGGGCCAATGGCGCCAACCCGATCGCTGACGATGAGCGGCACACCGATACAGGCCCCCTCCGACATCACCAGCGGATGCGGGTCCATTGCCGCCGGATGCACGATCATGTCGGCGCAGGCATAGATCCCCGGCAGCTCGTCCACATTGACGAAGCCGGCAAACTTCACCGGCAGATCTTTTGCCGCAACCAGTGCCTGGAGCTCGCTCATCAATTCGCCGTCGCCGGCCAGTACGAAAGTGACAGGTGTACCGCCTCCCCGTTCAGCCGCCTTGATCACATCGCGCACCCGTTTGCGCTCGCTCAACTTGCCGACGCACAGCGCAGCGACGGCGTTGCCGGATATGCCCAGGGCTTTGCGCTTCTTGGCTCGCAGCGCCTGCCGGTCCGTTCGGGCAGCCCGGTAGCGGACCTCATCGATCGTAAAGGGCGATCTAAACAATCGTTCTTCGGCGATACCATATTGCCGGTAAAAATCCTCATTCCGGTCGCCGACGGTGAGAAAACATGCAAACCCGCTGAGCAGCTTTGGCAGTACCAGGGTCTTGGCTATCCGCCGCAGCACGTTCGGCGAAGGTTGCGGCGCACTGTCACCGATCATCATCGCCGGCACCTTGCGCCGGCGGCACCACCACAGGGCCCGCAGCATCGTCACCTGGCTATAGCCATAGATCAGCACAACGGCCGGGCCGAACCGGTCCAGCTCACTAGAAACACTCGGATTGTTGACGCTCAAGGGCGCCGAAGAAGTGATGCGATCGGCCTCCGGCAGGAACACGAACTCATATCCGCTGAGCAGGTCCATGTTCCAGGCGATCTCGGTCTGCATCTCTTCATCGAAATACGGCTCTGCACCCATCCTGGAGGCGTAAAACACTTGAAGTTCAATCTCGTTATGCGCCGCAAGTGCCTGATAAAAAGCCACAAAATGTTGTACCGGATGCGAAACGATTATCGCCAGCCGTGTAAGCCCTTTTTTGTCGCGTCGCGGCATGCGGTCCCCCTCAAATCGCCTTTTGATGGCGCAGGGCACCCGTCAGCCGGTCACGGAACGCACTGTAGCGGAACTCGCTGCGCCAGCGTTCGCGGCCCGCCTTGCCCATGGCCCGGGCCGCATCGCGATCATTGAACAGGCCAACCAGCCTGTCAGCCAGCTCGCCGCTGCGGCCAAGGTCGACATTGTACCCGGTGACCCCATCCACATTGACCTCCTGGCCGGCGTCATGCACCGATGCAATGACCGGCAGTCCATAGCGCATCGCCTCGATGTAGACGAGCCCGAAGCCCTCCTTCCAGCTCGGTTGCACAAAGACCTGGCAGCGCTGCCAAAGCGCCGGCATGTCTGCCTCGGGCACAAAGCCGAGCACCTCGATGTTGTCACTCACTGGCGATGCCCGCACCAGGTCCTTCACGACATCAAGCCCATCGCCGCCACCGGCCATGAGCAATCTGGCGTCCGGGACCGCCTTGACCACGCTTGCCCAGCTGTCGATGACCTCGATGTGGCCCTTGCGCATGTTGTCCTTGTCGGCCCGCCCGATCAACAAGGCCGTTGGCGGTCCATCGAATGCCGGCGCTGCGGCCGGTGTGTCATCTTCCTCGGTTGCCAGTCGGCACACCACGCCATTGTCGATCGGCCCATGAAGTTCCTGGAACCGGGCCAGCGTGAACTGCGAGTTGACCAGAACAAATGCTGCCGCCTTGAGGGCGCGCTCGCGCGCCGGGTTCAGATAGTCCCAGACCTCGACCCCGTGGATCCAGACCCCGTACGGCCGCTTCAGCCCCGGTATCCCCGGATGGGCCCGAGCTGTGCCGACCGAATCGTAGATGAACCAGTCATGTGACAGGGCACCGCGGTAACAACCTGCCGCAAAGCGCACCCGGCTGCCCTCGGCCGACACGGGGTTCAAGCCGCCGACCGATGCGCCGCCGGCCTCGCGCAAACACAGCATCGCCGGTGGCGAACCGGCCTCCATCAGGGTTCGGGCCGACAAGCGGGCCACCCGCGCGATGCCGCCATCGCCGGGACTAAGCGAAGCCGCTCCCAAGAACCATCGTTTGCCCTCGTTCATCTTGCCGATCGCACTACATTGGATCGGTTTTCCTCAAACGGCAGGCCGATCGGCACATCGGGATCAAACACAAAGGCCCCCGGCCGGAAGTAGACCGCCGTGCAGTGCGGCAGGATCACCCCCGGCACAAAGCCATAAAAATCGACCCGGCTCATGCCGCGGCCGGCAAAGCCTGTGTGGTAGTCATACCCTTCGGCATCATCGCAGATGATGATCCCGTCCACGGACAGCCTTGCGCAGGCGATCTCGATCATCTCACGCCGATACAGGCCATCAATGACCACGACATCAAAGGTCGCGGTATCAAGCGAATTGAGAACACCCGTCACCTCACTGACGTTCTTGTCGCGCGTTTCCATCGACACCAGATGCAGATCGACATTTGCCGGCATTGTACCGGCGATGCGGTCATGCCAGCCACGGTCGCCCTCCAGCGTCACCACCTTGTCTGCCCTGGCGGCCCACCATAGTGTCGACTGGCCGCCGCCGAACTCAAGCACCGTCCTGCCGGTGTAATCGCGATGTTTCAGGAAATCGGTACACGGGTATGAAAACCACGGCAGCGGCAATCCTGCGCACGTGACCGCTGCTCTTTTGAAGCTCGAGCGGAAATGGCCCGTCTTGTGGCTGAACATCAAGGGCGTCAGAAACGCTGTTGCGGTGGATCGAATGATAGTCGCCAACCAGCCCGGCGCGAACCTCTTGATCGGCGCAAATACGCTATGAAAGATGGTCTGGTTCATCGCCCCTATCGCCCATAGACATCATCAAACCGCGTTATGTCGTCTTCGCCAAGGTAGGTACCGGTCTGCACCTCGATCAGCACCAGCGGATCGTTGCCGCGGTTGGCCAGCCGGTGCCGGGAACCGGCTGGAACGTAAATCGACTGATTGGCCTCCAGTGTACACACCGCATCCTCTATGGTTGCTTCGGCACAGCCATCGACCACCACCCAATGCTCGGCCCTGTGCTGGTGGCTTTGCAGGGACAGGACACCGCCAGGGTTTACCGTGATGCGCTTGACCTGATAACCCTGTGTGCTTTCCAGCCGCTCATAATTGCCCCACGGCCGGAAGATCTGCATCGCTTCATTGGCCTCGCTACGGCCCGACGCCGTCAACGTTCCAACCAGGGACCTGACGTCTTGCGCCCTGGATCTTGCCGTGACAAGAACCACATCGCGGGTCGATATCACGGCCAGGTCATCCACCCCCAGCAGCGCGGTGAGCTTGCCATCCGAATGCACTACATTGCGCCGGCCATCGACAATTGCCGCATCGCCGACAGTGACATTTTCATTGGCATCGGCTGGCAGCACCTTGGTTAGTTCATCCCAACTGCCGATATCCGACCAGTCATAATCGACCGGCAGCACGCCCGCCTTTTCGGTGCGCTCGAATATGGCATTGTCGACCGCAACACGCGGCGATGTGCAAAAGGCTTCCTCATCCAGCCGCAGGAAGTCCAGATCGGTCCTGGCCTTATCGAGCGCAGCGCTGACGGCGGCCAGCACATCAGGCTGGCGGCGCTGCAGTTCGGCAAGGAACGCATCGGCGCGAAACAAAAAGTTGCCGCTGTTCCAAAGGTACCCCGATGCCACCAGTTCTTCAGCTTGCACGCGGTCCGGCTTTTCGATGAAACGATCGATCCGGTGGCCTGCGACGAGGCGCTCGCCAGGAAGGATATAGCCATAACCGGTTGCCGGATGATCCGGAGTGATGCCGAATGTCATCAGGTTGCCGCCGGCAACATCGTCCAGCGACACTTCTACCGCCCTGACAAATGCGCCCCTTTCGGGAATATGATGGTCTGCGGCAAGCACCAGCACGATCGCTTCTTGCGCGCGTCTTTCAGCCTGCAGGCATGCCACGGCAATGGCCGCACACGAGCTGCGCGCGACAGGCTCCAGCACGATATCGGAGCTCATGCCGATCTCCTGCAGGTCCTGGGCAATCAGAAATCGATGCCCCTTAGCCCCGACGATGATCGGCCTGTCATCGAACAGCTCTGCCTGACAGCGCAGCAGCGTATTCTGCAGCAAGGAATGCTCAGTCCCGAACTTGAGGAACTGCTTGGGCCTGGAGGAGCGCGACACCGGCCACATTCGCCTACCGGACCCGCCGCTCAGGATGACTGGAATGATTTTCACGTCGCAGTTCCAATTTGCCTCAGCACTACTTTGCGCCAAAGCCACCCAACACCGTTTTGATCGTGCGCAGTCCAATGAGCAGGTCGAGCCAGGGCGAGCAATACTTTATGTAGAAGAAATCATAGTGCAGCTTGTCAAGCACCTGCGCCGGTGAGGACACGTGTCCCTGATTGACCTGCGCCCAGCCTGAAATGCCCGGCCTTAGAACATGCCGATAGGCGTAAAAGGCCAGTTCGCCGTCATACCACTCGGCCAGCGGAACCGCTTCGGGGCGCGGCCCGATCCAGCTCATTTCACCTTTCAGGATATTGAGGATCTGCGGCAGTTCATCAATTCGGCACTTGCGCAACAACGCGCCGAGCGCCGTCACGCGGTTGTCGCGTTCCCTGGTAATGGCATCCTGCCGGCTTGGCGGCAAGCGCGATGCCCCATCGGGCAGATGGGTCATGGTGCGGAACTTGTAGACCTTGAACCGTTTGCCGCGATAGCCGACCCGCTCTTGCACGTAAAACGCCGGCCAGCCCGATGTTACAACGATCATCGGCACCACGATTACGCACAACAGCAGGAACAAAGGCAGCGCCAGCAGCGCCAGCAGCCAATCGAGCACCTGTTTGACCTTCAGATAGCCCAGACTTGGCGTCAGGGACCCGATGCTGTTCTCCGACATGTGCTCGATCTGCACCCTGCCGGTCAGTGATTCATACATCTGCTTGGAATGATAGACCGGCACCCCGGCCAGCGAGCAACTGGTCAGGAACCGCAAATGCTCATCTGAATGATCATGGCGCAGGTCGGCAACGACCGCTTCCAGGGAATTCAGATCATTCGGCAGGCCGATAAGCTTGTGCCAGTAGACTCCCGGCAGGCCGTACAGCTCGTCGGTGTGCCCTCCCGGCAGGACGGACAGAAACGGCCTGACCCATCGCTTCAAAGCCAGCTGAACGCCCAGGAACCAGATCAATGCCACCACGAAACTGGTTGCAAAGATGACCCGGCTGTATTCCAGCCTCAACAGCAACAACACGATAGCCACCAGCGCAAACGGCACCGTGACGGACACCAGTACATGTGATCCGCCGCGCACACCGGGAAAGCTGCCGAGCTGCTGGATGAAATAATAACCGACCGTGAAAGCAACCGCCGCGCCGATCGCGGCATTGTTGGCCGTTGCCGAAGACAACGGCGTGATCAGCTCGCCCAATCTGACGTAGGCCGGCATGATGACGCAAAAGATCAGACCGCAATACAACTGGAACCAGACCCGCGACAGCAGCGGATGCACGTGCGCTACGGTGCCAATGAAATTGCCTTCAGCCTGGGTCTTCATAATCTGCCAAATATTGTTAGCAGATCACGACGCATTCCCTATTGGAATGACATTGTAAATCCGCGATTTGGTCCACTCAAGCCGCTCACCAGAATCACTTGGTGAATCATACACATAAGGTCAATGAATGCCAGCCGGATCAGGCCTTTGCGAATTGGATCGGTCTGACTCCAGGTAACTTGATATCGGGTTGCACCACGATGCTGACGCGTTGACTCATGAACGCGTAGCCACAAACCGATCGCCGCGTGGCCTGTGAGGCGAAACAGGTTGAACAATCGCCCTGTGACCGGCAGTGCCGCTTTGAGTGTCCGATGTGAGCCGCGAAGCCGAAGTCCAGCCAGCGGCCTTAGTACGGGGGAAAATGAAGCTCCACGGGTGCAAATCTATCAGTCTCCATCAATATCGCTCTGGCCTTGACTACAAGCTACCAGCGCACAAACCATCATCCCGTTGCAGGAAAGACCCGTCATGAACTAACATTCATGCTGGACCGATCAATCTGGGTTGGCC